>JBGSXT010000420.1:0-5031 GCA_041751295.1 Mariniblastus sp. | reverse complement strand
GGGTACAAGCAAAACGATACGAATCGAAAAATTGAACAACACTTCACCAAAACCGACCAACAGCAACGCTTCGCGCGGAAAATTCAACCGGCTGATCATATTCCGGTTGCTGTTCATTGCGTTGGCCGGTACCAGAAACGCATCGAGAAAGGCTTGCCATAAAATCATGCCGGTCAGGATATAGACGGTCGCATCGACGCCGGTTTCGTCCATTTGGAAGACGTTTTGCGATTTCAGGAACAGCCAAATGGCCGTATTGGCCAAGGGTGGCAGAAACGCCCAGAACAGTCCCAGCAGTGTTTGTCGATAGAGTCCATTGAGGTCGCGAACAAAAATTCGCCAAGCCAATTCTCGCCCTTCATAAAACGCCGAGAATATTCCGCGCAGCAGTCGCACAGGATGGCGTAGTTCAGATTTGCTACTGTAAACCGTAATCGTCATTCGATCTAAAAACTCCGGATTGTTTTAAGGCGAACGGCAAGTGTAGTTTACAAGTAGAGCGAATTGCTAATTCGTCCCGACGTTCCGTCGGACGAACTAGCAATTCGTTCTACAGGCATAAATTCATCTGCCGGTCGATTAGGCCAAACCGGCACGAATCAAGTCATGTAAATGGACAATGCCGCAAACGGTTGAATCCGCGTTTACGACGGGCAAAACCGTTATCTGACTATCTTGCATCAATCGCAAGGCGTCAGCTGCGAGCGACTGTTCCGCAATTCGGATCGGATTTCCGGACATGTAACAGGCAATCGAATCACCCCACGGGTCATGATTCTGCTGCAGAATCCTGCGAATATCACCATCGGTAACGATGCCTTGCAGTCGGTTGGCGCTGTCGACGATCAGTATCGCTCCCAGCCTTTTTTTGCTGACCTCCAACATCGCGTCACGCAGCGAAACGTCTGGTTCCGCACACGGGATGTCGACTCCTCGATGCATTAACTCGGCTGTCGTCAGCAACAGTTTGCGACCCAGATTGCCTCCAGGGTGGAAGATCGCGAACTGGTCCTTGGTAAATCCTCGACGCCGCGCGAGTGCAATGGCCAAAGCGTCACAAATCGCCAACGCAACGGTAGTGCTCGACGTAGGAGCCAACTGGTTGGGGTCAGCTTCACTGGCAATCCCAATATCAATCGTGTACCTGCTACGACGGGCAAGTTCACTGGCCGTGTTTCCGGTGATGCAAATCATGGGAATATCAAACCGGCGTAAGTACGGCAGCAGATTCAGCAACTCTGCGGTTTGGCCACTGTTCGATAGGGCGACAACGACATCGTCTTTCGTAACGATTCCGAGGTCGCCGTGGGCCGCTTCACCAGCGTGCAAAAATATGGCAGGCGATCCGGTGCTGCAAAAAGTCGCGGCTGCTTTGCGTCCGATATAACCCATTTTTCCTACGCCCGTAAAAATGAGACGCCCCCGCAAAGTAAACATCAGATCGAGCGGTTGTTCGATGGCTTCGTCAATCCGCGCTGCAACCAGCGCAATCGCCCTGGATTCACATTCCAGGACGTCGCGGATCGCCGCCAAATCGGATAAGCGTTCGGGTAGGATTTTTGACGACACGCGATTTCTAATTTCTCGAAAGTACGGCTGGCTCTAGTGTTTCCACTTCGCTGTTGAGGGCCATAGTTTATTATATCCCTGCCAAAATTTACCGGTTGTCAAACGCCCGCATTGCTGAAATCTTCCAACTGAATTCGTGAGTAAGAGCTGGCAACCGGCATTTTCCGGATAATCGTATCAGACCAGCGATCAGGAGTGATTGAGAAACACACCAGCTCATCCAGGTACGTATTCATTTCATCAAAAAAAATGAAAAACGCGGCCCGCAAATGCGCGCCGCGTTTTCCGGTTTCAATTCCCTGAATATCAAAGACTGAAACGAAACTATTTCACGAACCAGACAGCTATTTCGATCGCATGGATCGACGCAACTGACCGATTTCCCTTTGCAGATTCTGAATTTCGCGATTCTGATTGGCAATCGTCTGCTCCAACTGTTGAACGTTGCGAGCGTCAGCTTGGTCCGAGAAATTCTGGCTTACTGGCTGAGCTTTGCGATTGTTTCGAGGTGCCGGAGAGTCCAGAACGGATTTGGAACGACTGCTTGCCGACAATGGAGGCGCGAAATCGTAACTGCGGTTGTCTTCCCGATTCGAGTTGGCGTTCGGAAGTTCGATCGACGAACTGGCAGCCTCCGGTTCCGGTTGTCTCGCATTGCCGTATTGAACCATGACCTTACTGTCCTGGCCATTGCGGCTGATTTTGAATTCCATCTGATCGCCCTGTTGCATGATTTTTGCGATCTCCTCAAATTCCAGAACCGTGTTGGACTCAATGCCACCAATCTCTTCAATACGGTCCCCCTGTCGGACGCCGGCTTCCGCTGCATTCCCCTGTCGATCGACCTGCGAGACAAATAACTGGCCTTTGTCGCTCACAGTAACGTTGAATCCAAAGCCGTTTCTGTTGGGAACGGCTGACGGGCCCGGGGCCGCATTGCTGGCAGGACCAAATTGAGATCGTGTGTTTGGCGAATTGCTGATGGGAGTCGGCTGTCTTCCAGACTGCGAATTCTGCGAATTCTGCGGCTGCGAAGGTTGCGATTTATCCACTCCAAAAACGTCGTCCCGAATTCGCTGCAGGAATCGGCCTCGACCTGAGGACTGGCTTTGAGCAAATAATGCATCAGACATTATGATCATGGCGAGAAAGGCGATTAAAATTAGTCGAAGCATGGTACTTCCTTAACTGTCAAATATTCCGTTGCGGACGAATGAACCCAATTTCACCACAATCCTGTTGGTTATCATTCGTCGGATTGAATGCAGAGCGATCACATTTCCCGAAACAACGCGCCAGACGTCTCGAATCACAGACTGAACCCGACCGTTCCTGTTTTCCCAGACCGATACATGGCAAACTGTAGCGATTGTAACGAATCACAGCGACTCTTTGTCGGAACCGCCAACACGAATTCTGGTTGGCCAAATTAACACTTCTCATTTTTGAAAAATTCACGCATATGATGCAGGTCCCGTTCAAAGGTTCAGATATGCAGCCATTTCGTTTGAAAGATTGGTTCATTGGGTTGACGATCACCGCGGCCGCGCTTTGGGCTCAAACTTCAGACGTCCAGGTACGGGCGTCGAATTTCGCACAAGAAGCGGAGCCGCCTGCCGCCGAACCAATTCCAACAATTGCCGAATATCATCCGAAATCGATGCTGAAAGTTGGTCGAACGGCTTTGAATCGTTCCAAGTTTCCGGCGATCGACATTCACGGTCATTTTGGTTTGCGATTGAAAGGGGACGCCGGTGCGCTGCAACAATATGTCGAGGTCATGAACCGTCAGAACATCGCGATTTCGACAAGCCTGGATGCGAGACTGGGCGAAGAAGAACAGCACATTGGATTTCTTAAACCGTTCGAGGACCGCTTTCTGGTTTTCTGCCATATCGATTTCGTTGGTCCGAATGAAGTCGGTGATCCCGGCAGGCACGCCTGTAATCAGCCCGGGTTCGTCCGCACGGTTTGTCAACAATTGGAGGTTGCCAGGCAATCCGGAGTTGTCGGGCTCAAGTTTTTTAAAGAGTTTGGACTGGGTTATCGAAATGCCGACGGCACGCTGATCAAAATCGATGATCCGCGCTTCGACCCGATTTGGCAGAAATGCGGCGAGCTGCAAATGCCGGTACTGATTCATACCGCAGACCCGGCAGCCTTCTTTCAACCGATCGACGGGAATAATGAGCGGTTTGAAGAATTATTGAGGCATCCGGAATGGAGTTTTCATGGCCCAGAGTTTCCTGATCGCGACGAGTTGTTGGCGGCACGGAACGAGGTGATCAGGCGTCATCCGCAAACGCAATT
Source organism: Mariniblastus sp. (assembly GCA_041751295.1). GTDB lineage: Bacteria > Planctomycetota > Planctomycetia > Pirellulales > Pirellulaceae > Mariniblastus. The sequence goes on along the minus strand of JBGSXT010000420.1, from coordinate 1,152 downwards.
CATTGGTGCCCATGTGGCGGGCAACTCGGAAGATCTCGCGACCGTGGCCAAATGGCTGGACGAATTCCCGAACTTGAGCCTTGATATTTCGTCGAGAATCGGTGAGTTGGGACGTCAGCCCTACACGGCGCGGAAGTTTTTTCTCGACAATCAAGACTGCATTCTGTTTGGCACCGATGGACCCTGGCCGGAAGAGCGGCTGTCCTATTACTGGCGATTTCTGGAAACGAAGGACGAGTACTTTCCCTATTCCGAAAAACAGCCGCAACCGCAGGGGCTCTGGTTTATCAACGGCCTGGGATTACCCGACACGGTTCTCAGAAAAGTTTACTACGAAAATGCCCTTCGTTTATTACCCGAGGCAAAAGCGAAGTCTATTGCCCGACAACGTTGACATCCATGGCGTCAAGAAATTCCCTGAACCATTCGAAATTCATCCGCCGCTGATAGACTCCTTTGGCCGACAGGACTTCTGGCGGAATCCGTCGTGTCAAGAAGAAATTCTTTTCAATGTAATCCAATCCCAGCTGCTCCAGTGACATGTTGTTGGGCGTGTTGGGTTGAATCACATAAACGGTATCTCGCATCTCGTTTAATGCCACTCCTGCTTCGCGATCAGGCAGCGCAAAGGCCTTGCTCATGAACTCCTCGCCTGGATTTTCGACTCCGGCCGGAGCGCCAAAGGCAAACTGTCCAAACGATGAAAACCACGAAAACGCTCCCGTTTCAAGGGCTTTTTCCGGATAAACGTCTTTGAGCAGTTTTTCGGAAGCATTGACGTCGTCGGCGATCTTTTGAGCTGCCTGTTTCGCCAATTCAACGCCCTGTTCGTGCTTCCAGAATTCGATGACCGATTCGCGGGCTTCGTCAAAATCGGGAACCTTCTGTTCGACTTTTTCTGCCATCCAATAGATCAGTCTGGAACTGGTGGAAAAGTCATCCACTTTCGCCGGTTCGTAAATCTCAGTTGTTTCAAACCTGTTGAAGATGTCTTCGCCAGTGTTGATGAATTGCCGGTTAGCAACGTCAAACGAAACGACTTTGCCAATTTTCTCGTCACCGATCTCGGTTTGATCGATCAATCCAGTTTCGAGAAATTGAATGTTCAACTCAGCGGCGATTTGCTAGAAGTCGGGTGCCGCAGGTTCTTCG
>JBGSXT010000419.1:0-4501 GCA_041751295.1 Mariniblastus sp. | reverse complement strand
CCAAAGTCTCTGACAAAATCAAGGTCATCGACAATTTGTTGAAGGTTTGTGACCAGGTTCTGATCGGTGGTGCGATGGCTTACACGTTTTCGTTGGCGGCCGGAGGACAGGTTGGAAAAAGTCTCGTTGAACCAGACAAAGTGGAATTGGCCGAACGGTTGATTGCCAGCGGCGGAAACAAATTGGTTTTACCGGTCGATTCCCATTCCGGTGACGCCTTTAGCGCAGATTGCAACAAACGCGTTTTTGCTGCCAACGAAATACCGGATGGCTACCAAGGCCTCGACATTGGGCCGGAAACCGCCAAACTGTTTGCGTCGATCATTTCTCGAGCCAAAACTGTGATTTGGAACGGGCCGATGGGCGTTTTTGAAATGCCCCCATTTGATGAAGGGACGCGAATTATGGCGCAGGCAATCGCTGACAGTGACGCGATCAGCATCATTGGTGGCGGGGACAGTGCGGCGGCCATCAGCCAGCTTGGATTCGAAGACCAAGTCACACACGTCAGCACGGGGGGCGGAGCAAGTTTGGCGATGCTCGAAGGCAAGTCCTTTGCCGCCGTAGAACTGCTCGATGATGTGTGAGGAATGGAAAATGCCGATTTACAATCACTCGTGATTTACATCCACCAGGAAAATGCGCAATAACATGAGTACCCAATTCAATGCCGTGAATGCGCGGCAGGTCGTTGACGATTGCCTGGACTATACGCTGTTTTCCTGGACCAAGCAGAGTGGTTTGAATCCGATCAATGCCGAGCGGGCCGATGGAGTCTACCTTTATGACCGGGATGGCAAGCGGTATATCGATTTCTCGTCGCAGCTGATGAACGTCAACATTGGACATGGCCACGCCCGAGTCAAGCAGGCCGTCATGGATCAAATGGACGAACTCAGTTACGTGCATCCTGGCATGGCGACCGCTGCACGAGCTGCATTAGGCAGAAAGCTGTCTGAAATAACACCTGGCAACTTGTGCAAAACGTTTTTCACGCTTGGTGGAGCGGAGGCGGTTGAGAACGCGATCAAGTTGGCGCGGGCCTATACAGGTCGCCACAAAATAATTTCGCTGTATGGTTCATATCACGGCGGCACTTACGGTGCCATGTCGGCCAGCGGTGATCCGCGCCGCTTCGGCATGGACAGTCAACAGGTGCCGAACCATATTCATGTTGAGAATCCGTATTTCTATCGCTGCCCTTGGAATAGCCGAACTCTGGAGCAGTGTGGTGAAAACGGAGCTGCGGCGCTTGAGCGAACGATTCAATTTGAAAATCCCGCAGCAATTGCCGCCGTTCTGCTGGAAGGCGAAAGCGGATCGTCGGGCTGCATCAAGTATCCGCCGAACTATTGGCCGCTGGTACGCAAAATCTGTGACAAGTATGGGATCCTGTTGATTGATGACGAAGTCATGAGCGGCTTCGGACGCACAGGAAAAATGTTTGCCGTTGAACATCATGGAGTGCAACCGGACATGATGTGCATGGCTAAAGGGTTGACGTCGGGCTATTTGCCGCTGGGCGCGTTGACCGTTTCTGAAGAAATCGCCAGCCGATACGACGAAAATACGCTGCCACTGGGGCTGACGTATTCGGCCCATCCGGTTTGTTGCGCAGCCGCAGTCGCCACAATTGACATCTATGAACAGGAAGAACTTCCGGCCCATGCAGCCGAAATGGGACGTTACATCGAAGAACGCGTTGAAATGCTGAAATCCAAACACCCCTCGATTGGCGATTTCAGAAATACCGGACTATTGGGTTGTATTGAACTGGTCAAAAACCGCGAAACGAAAGAGCCGTTGACTGCCTGGAACGCGCCTGCGTCGGGCATGGAAGGGGCCAATCGAATCGCCGGCCGGATTCGTGAGTTGGGCATGTTTACGTTCGTCCGCTGGAACTGGATATTCATTGCCCCACCTCTGAATATCAGCAAACAGGAAATTGATGAAGGTCTGGAAATCATCTCGCAGGCGATCTTGATCGCCGACGAGTACTGTCATTAGCGCGATTTGAAAGCAAATGGATTCTGACGCACTTTTTTTACAGGCTGCGATCGAACAGGCTAAAAAGAGCCTGCGGGAAGGAGGCATTCCGATTGGCTCGGCGCTGGTCGTCGATAATGTCCCGGTTGGCCTCGGACACAACCGGCGGGTGCAGCAACGGGACCCGATTCTGCACGCCGAAACCGATTGCATTCGCCACGCCGGTCGGCTTTCGCCTGACCAGTATCGGCGTGCGACTCTGTACACGACTCTCTCGCCCTGCCCGATGTGCAGCGGCACTACACTGTTGTACGGAATTCCGCGCGTCGTAATTGGAGAAAATTCGAATTACAGGGGCGCTGAAGATTGGCTGATTCAGCACGGCGTGCAGTTGATTGTTGTTGGCAATCGCGAGATCACAGAAATCCTGAGGAAATTCATTGCGGAAAAGCCTGAACTCTGGTGTGAAGACATTGGCCAGTTTGAATCATGATCAGCCGTTATTCGCAATATTGACTTTTCATTTTCGATTTCATTTTGATAGCGGATGATCAGTCATCACGGATCGCTGAAACACCGATTTTCTGTGGTTTTCGCCGGCGTTTAGGCCTCGAACGGAGTTTGCCCAAAGTTTTTTCAAATGTCTATTGACCCAAAATTTCCGTTTGAATACTTTGCCCCGATCACACGTTGGTTTATTCGATTTCATACAGTTTTGACTCGGTTGCGGGTTTGCATCGGGGCTTTTGCTCTGCGAACAGCAATTGGTTGTTTCGACAAGGAGGTTGAACACAATTTTTTGTAGCAGCGAGTCGCAAGAGTCGATCGAGTCATGGATGACGCGATCGTCCCTCGTCCAATCGCTCTCGGACTTCTGAGGTGTCCTTTGCCCCCCTGGGACCCAACGTTGCCGAGAGCTTTTTTTGTTCCTTGCCTAACTGGAAACGACACGTTCGGCGTAAAATGTCGCGAATACAAGCACGACTCACTAGCGAGTAGATTCGCCGCAAGTCATTCTTACACTCACTCACTCACTCGCTTGCGAGTCGTGCTTGTATTGCCTCAAATGTGGCGCTGTCCAGTTACGTTCGCGGCGCGGTTCAGATTCTCTTTGTGCCGAACGCTTCCCGAAGCAGCGCCAGACTCTTTGGAATCGCGGTTTTGAATTCCTCTTGGCCCTCAAATTCCAATGAAATGTAGCCGCGATAATTTGCCTGCTGTAAAATGGCAGCGATCTCGTGATAATCGATCTCAATCGTGTACCAGGTCCCTCCACCAAAATACGTCTTGGCCTGAACAAACACTGTTTCCGGAGCCATCATTCTGAATTGTTCGTTGCGTCGCTCAAAAAAATTGCCGGTATCCAGCGTCGCTTTCAGCCACGGGCTATTGACGTCGCGAATGCAACGCATGACTCCTTCAGCGGTTCGCCCCAGCCCCCAATGATTTTCCAGGCCCAGGATCACACCGCATTTTTCCGCGACCTTGACACATTGCGACAATGAATCGGCCACCCATTTGAATGCATCCTCGTCGGTATATCCTTCCAATTGAGGCTCAATGCCCCGGTTGGCCATCAACTCGTCAAAATCTTTGGAGGTATCCCAACGGCCAGTGTTCACCCGGATGGTCGGGATGCCCAGTTTGTACGCTAACTCAATGGACGCGTTGGTCTGCTCGATGTTTTTGCGACGCTCGTCCGCATCCGGATTGACGAAATCCTGATGGGTTGAAATGCCGACCAGATCGAGTCCATTCACAAACGCCTGGCGTTTGAGTTGTTTCAGAAAGGCGTCTGATTTTTCTTCCATCTGAATTTCCAGCAATTCCACGCCATCAAACCCCATCTCAGCCGCCAGATCAATGCATTTTGGCATGGTCAAACGGGAATCCTCGCGAAAGCGCCAGAATGAATAGGTTGAAACGGCAATCCGATTGGGGACAAACCCCTTCGAATCGGCATTTTCCTGCAGCCGAGTTGGACTGGAGTTGGCATGATTGGCAAAACCAGGAATTGATCCGGCAGTGATCACACTTGCCGTTGCCGCCACAAAGTTACGTCGATTCATTTCACACCCAGTCTCTGCACCAAATCTCGCCAGCGAATTTCTGTTTATCGGCGTTAACGCCACAAACGTTTGATAACACACAGGCTGTTCGAACGCAATTGACGGGTGTCAACGATTGTGGGTTTTGCCGATTTTGAGGACAGATGGCAGGATTTGTGGCAAAATTGCGTGGTTAATCGGCAGTCGATGAATAGTCTTCCCAAATATTTCTTTTTATTCAGACCAAAAAGTTTGACAGTCGTACTGCGTGACATACGTTTTAGAGCAACCATGAAACAACAGGCCCTGACAGAAACGGCTTCGAGTTTCGGTGCGTGCATTTGTGTGCCTGATCGTTTCAGGTGACACATTTCAGGGGAACTGTGAGAGGTCGATTTCAGGAGTTCCGAGTTCCCCAAAATCGTACTTGAACCTGTTTTGGTTCAGCCTTGAAAGAGGCGTCCATC
>JBGSXT010000418.1:0-4452 GCA_041751295.1 Mariniblastus sp. | reverse complement strand
CTGATCATCGGTCTGATCGTTTTGCTGTTTATTAACGGGTTGGATCTGGTATGGGGCATTGTGGCTGGCCTTGGAATGACCGTTTCAATTTTTCTGTTCTGGATGTCGATCATTTGGCCCGTCTGGGAATTCAGACGGACTGCCTGGCGATTAGGTGAAACCGGCCTGGAAATTCACCGAGGCGTTTACTGGCGACATCAGGTCTCCGTTCCTTTCGCCCGAGTCCAACATGCCGACGTCTCCCAGGGTCCACTGCAACGGCAATACGAGCTGGGAAAACTGACCGTACACACGGCTGGCACGCAAAACGCTGCCGTGGAGTTGGATGGTATTGCGCACCGCCTGGCGATCAAATTGCGCGACGAGATTGTCAAACAACGGGAATCCGCCGATGTCGTCTGATCAACAGGATCTGCCCGTTGATTCAGCGGTCGTTGACGATGTTGAAATCGGCGATGCCGCCGCAGTCGGTCCGGCGGAAGTCAATCAGGTTGTTTCCGAGGTCGCGTTCGGGCGTCTGCATCCGATGTCGCTGTTGTTCGAAATCACATCGCACGTTCGCACACTGCTGTTTCCCGCAGCGATTGCCGTTTTCAGCGCTGCCAGCGGTAGTGGTCCCGGTTTGATCATTGCCGGCTTCATTTTTGTACCGACTCTGCTGCATTCGATCATTCGCTACTTTAGCCTGCGTTACAGAATTTATAATCGTGAGTTGGTGGTTACGGAAGGAATCTTTTTTCGCCGTATTCGCACGGTACCGGTCGGCCGAATCCAGAATATTGACCTGATTCAGAATGTTCTGCATCGAATTTTTGGCGTGGCGGAAGTTCGCGTTGAAACAGCCAGTGGGACCGAGCCTGAGGCGACTCTGCGGGTTTTGGGATTGCCCGAGGTGGAGGCGTTGCGGGAGGGTATTTTTGCCAGCGGGAAACCCCGACTGTCCGGTGACCAGTCGGATGCCGGCTCTCCATATGCACCTTCCGCTGCGGCCCGCAAAATATTGTTGACGATTCCCAACCAACAGCTGATTCAGGCCGGCTTGGCCAGCAATCGAGGAACTTTATTGTTGGGAGTTCTGGTCGGCATTTTTTTTCAGTTCGACAAACAACTGGAAAATCTGTTTGACTTCGATTCAATGGCCAGGACAGTTTCGGAACAGACATCGACGACCGGATTCTACCTGGTCATCGCGGTCGCTGTGGTACTGATTCTGTTGCTCTTCCGATTACTTGGCATGGTTTGGTATCTGTTGCGTTTTCACGGTTATCAGCTGACAGCCAGCGGAGATGATTTGCGGATTCAATGCGGGTTGCTGACAAAAGTCAGTGCGACAGTTCCCCGCCAGCGGATTCAATTCATCAGCATTTATCGGAACCTGATCATGCGCTGGATGAAACTGGCCTCGATTCGAATTGAAACCGCTGGGGGAGCTGCCGCCGGCAACGAAGATGCCGCCAAATCAGTTTCCAGTCGCTGGTTCGTACCCGTACTTCCCGAGGCGATGGTGTCTGAGCTATTGCAGCAGATCCGGCCCGATTTAAAATGGAACGAAAACGATTTTGACTGGCAGCCCGTCTCACGCTGGGCATCCACGCGGATGACCCGCCAGGCAGTGATCGTGTCGGTGCTGATTGGTATTGCGGGCCTGGTAGCCACCCGTCCATGGGGCTGGGCAATTGGAGCTGCCGCTTTGCCGGTTCTGGTTTTTCTGGCGATCCGGACTAGCCGCTCGAAACGCTACGCCCGCAATGATGAATGTGTCGTTTATCGCAGTGGCATTTTTACGCGAAAAACCAGCGTCACATTTTTTGAGAAAATTCAGTCGATACGAATCGACGAAACTCCATTCGATCGCCGCTGGAAGATGGCGACGTTGAGCATCGACACAGCCGCCGCTGGGCCCGCCGACCACCGTATCCACATTGACTATCTGACCGGCGACTTTGCCAGGAGCGAATTCAATGCGATCGTTAGGAAAGCATCCGGGCACCGCTCCGTATTCGGATAATTGGATTGCCAGTTTCGGCGGTCGGGTATGTGGAGTGTTGTATTCCGTATTCCAAAACGGTTTCAATCGTTGAAACCTCTTATGGTTTGCTCGATACTTCTTTACACCCGTCCACTCGCGGGCGAAAATGAAAAAACGATCGAATTCATCCGTTCTGTAGCAGTTTTCAAAAAAACCGGGTGAAAAATATTTGGGTTGCGTTTAGAATCTACAGTGATTGTTGCAACAATCGTACTGACACTCCCTTGCTGTCGATGATCGATCAGCAGTTGTCCTGAAATTGAGCTGAATTAGATTCGAGGAAAGAAAATGAAAATGTCACAACCCATTCGACTGCTGATCTTTGGCATTGCGGTTTCGATGCTTGCCACCGTCAACGTTGACGCCCAATTCGAGGAAACGGCGAGATGGATTCCCGATTCAGCCAATTCCCTGGCGATTGTTCGGGCGGACAAGATTTTTGAGAGTGAAATCGCAAAAAAAGAGCGTTGGAAAACCGATCGGATCAAGGCCTTCCAGGCGGGTGCCACATTCCTGCCACCTTCAACGGAACAGTTGTTGATGGCCTCGCAATTCGATTTCGAATATATGGATCCCATCTGGCAAGTTGCCATTTTTGAAAGATCGGGCCCTGCGATCGACGTGCTCAAGGTTTCCCAACGCATCGGAGGTAACCTGGAAAAAATTGGGGATAACGATGCGATTGTACTGCCCAACGACGCCTACCTGGTAAAAATCGGCGACAACACTTTGGGTACCATGACACCGGCGAATCGACAGGTTACAGCTCGCTGGCTGGCAACCCAAAAATTTGCCACGATGAGTCTTTCCAATTACTTGACCCAAGCGGTTTCGTTTGCCGAAGACAATGCCGCCATCGTCGTCGCTTTCGACCTTGAATCTGCGCTGCATAGCGACGAGATCATGAATCGGCTGAAAGAATCCGGACTGGTCAAAGATGAACAGTTAGCCGAGGTTGTCAAGACTCTGGCAACCATTCAGGGTTTGACTCTCGGCGTCACGGTTAACGATAAGGTTACCGGCGCCATCAAGATTGACTTTGCCAGCAGCCCAGCCAACATCGGACCCTTTGGAAAACAACTTCTTCTTCACGCACTCGAGAAAAACAGCTTGATGATTCCCGACTTTCAAAACTGGGAAATGCAAGTCAAGGGAAACCAGTTGTTGATGATGGGTCCGTTGTCCGAGATGGGGCTGAGGCAAATTGGCAGTCTGATTGAGCACCCCCTTGTCCCGGATTTTTTGGCCGACGAAAGCGCTGGTTCGAGCCAGGTAGACATGAAAACCCGCTCGCTGCAGTACTTCGGTGCGATTCAGACTTTGAGCAAGGAATTGCGGGACGAGAAGTTTCAGGCGATGACTACGTATGCAAAATTCTTTGATAAATATGCCCGTCAAATCGACAATCTGTCGGTGCTGAATGTCGATCCGGTGGTGCTGTCTTATGGAGCCTATGTCGCCGACAGTTTTCGAAGTGTTTCGGCCGGTTTACTCGATGTGAATCTGCAGAAAGTTCAGGATCGTTCCACCTACGAAGCGGGCAGCTCGGACTACCATGGGCGGGGTGATTATACGAACTGGAATGGGAACACGAGCCGAGTCGGCTGGGGCGGAGGCGGTTACAATTCGAATATGCGAAACCGCCAGCGCATTTCCGGCCAGGCCAATTTACAGGGTGAAATCGGTGCTAAGGATATTATGCGCGAAGTCGATGCCAAAACGGCTGAAGTAAAACAGCAGATGTCGCAGAAATATCAAGTGAATTTTTAGAGCCAATTCCAAAACCGACGTGGTCTGACGCCTCTTCGCGAAGTCTTCGGAGCGAATAGGGATCTGACACCCTCTTGAGGTTCGGTTGCCACATGACTGTTTAAAAAAATTGCTTATTGGATCTGGAGGAATTGAAATGAGATTCTGTTGGCTGGTCGTTTTGAGTTGCGTTGTCGCTGTTGGTAATTGGTCTGTCGCAAACCCACGGGCGTTTGCTGACTTTCCCGAGTTGCTGAAACAGGTTCCGGATACAGCCAACATCGTGTTGCTGATGAAATCCAAAGAGATCGCTGCCAATGCGTCCCTTTCCGCCAGCAATCAGATCAAAGAGTTTTTGGACGCCGCCAAATCGTGGCCAGTCGTTGCCCAGTGGAATCCCCAAAACGTCGTGATCGCGGCGGAAATGAATATTCAGCACATGGCTCCTGTGTGGCAGATGGCGGCAATTGAATTGGAAAAGAAACCGGATTTGAAGTACCTGACCCTGCGCACAAACGGGGTTGCTGACAAGCTGATGGATTACGACGTCGTCTGGCTGGAAAATGCCTGTGTCCTGCGCACGGGTGAAAAGCAGCTGACATTCGTGACACCGCTCAATCGCCAATCGGCAACACGCTGGCTGCAACAATTCAAGAGCCAAGATTCGGTCGAAC
>JBGSXT010000417.1:0-4676 GCA_041751295.1 Mariniblastus sp. | reverse complement strand
CGTACTTCGCGGATTGGCTGCTCCCCGATTTTGGCTGATGCAGATCGTTGGCTGCAAGCCTTCGATGTGGTCGACGTCCGTCACCGATGATTGGTCAAAGAATTGACGGGCATACAACGACAGGCTTTCGACATACTGACGCTGCCCTTCGGCGAAAATTGTATCCACCGCCAACGAACTCTTTCCCGAACCACTCTTGCCAGTAATGACCACGAATGAATTCCGTGGAATATCGACATTGATATTCTTCAGATTGTGAGTCCGCGCACCGACAACGCGCATCACGTCCGTCGCGGGTTCCGTTTCCAAACGGTTGCTAAAAACTTCAGGGGGCATCTAGGGGAATCTGTGTATGTATGCAATCATTCGCGAATTGATCATCAGTGACAGAATTTGATTCACATCGTGGTAATCAAGTCTCTTGAATCTAATTTCTCGACTACGGTGTTGTAAACGAAATCGTTAGAGAAAGAACCTGGCTTACTGCAACATGGCCACGAGGGTGCTATAATCTTGAAGAGGAACAAAGCGATGATTGAGATTAAATATACCGGCGACGCCCTTTGGGAAAGGATTGAACGAGCTGTGGAAAAGGTGAAGGACCGTTTACGGCGCGTTACCCGTGCCCTGAATTCCGCAAACATTCCGTATGCCGTGATTGGCGGCAATGCCGTTCAGCATTGGGTAGCTCAAGTGGATGAATCGGTTGTTCGCAACACGCGGGACGTGGATATTATTCTAAACCAATCCGATCTGGACAGGGCGATCGCTGCTTTGGAAGGCGAGGGGTTCATTTATCGACGGTCGGCTGGCGTCACAATGTTTCTCGACGGGCCGGACGCGAAAGCTCGCGACGCGGTACACGTCGTCTTTGCGGGCCAGAAAGTCCGCGACGAATATCCAGCAGCGGTACCTGAGATCGATCAGTACGAAATGATGGCCGATGCCCGCACTCTTCCGTTTGAAAAACTCGTCACTATGAAGTTGACGTCGTATCGCCGCAAGGATCAAGTGCACATACTCGATATGATTTCCATCGGCCTTCTGGACGAGAGTTGGCTTGAACGATTTTCACCAGCACTGCGATCAAGACTGGAAGAACTGCTCAACGATCCTGATGGGTAGCGGTTTTCAAACCTTTTAAGGTGTCATGTAACTTTCACCAGATCATGCCCGGTTGCCTTGAGTCAAGGGAATCGACTCGGAAGCTTCCCAGGTTGGGAAAGCCCTTTCCAGTCCAAGTGTTTTCCGTTTGAATTCGAGGGTGGCTGCCTAATCCTTTCGCTCAGACTTCCAGACTGGATCGTGATGAGAGTCCGCAGCAGATTCGAACCAGCGGGTGAGCGTCATTTTCTGTCGGGTATAGAATTGAACACTTTCGGTTCCCTGGATGTGCAGATCGCCGAAAAACGACTGATTCCAGCCGGTGAACGGGAACCAGGGCATCGGCGCGGGCACTCCGACGTTGATGCCAATCATGCCGGCGTTGAAATGCTGTTTGAATTGGCGGGCCGCGAACCCGTCGCGTGTGAATATCGAGGCGCCGTTGCCAAACCGACAGTCGCGGCCGATTTCCAGAACGCTGTCAAGATTTTCGGCGCGGATCACCGATAAGACCGGTCCAAAAATTTCGTCGGTCGCGACCTGCATTTGCGATTGAACCTGATCGACAATACTCGGACCAATGAAAAATCCATCGCCGGCAAAATCCTGCCGACCATCCAGCGCTACCGTCGCCCCTTCCCGCCGGGCGATGTCCATGTAACCGGCGACCCGATCGACATGTTCGCGGCGAATCAGCGGCCCCATGTCGACGTCTTCGTTGCCATCGGTCGGGCCGACTTTCAAATGACTTCCCAATTCGCGAAGACCATCCACCAGCGGATCACCAATGTCTCCACTCGCGACGGCAATACTGCCCGCCATGCAGCGTTGACCTCCGCATCCAAATGCAGAGAGCGCCAGCGCCTTGATCGATATATCGAGATCGGCGTCGGGCATAATGATCAAATGGTTTTTGGCACCTCCTGCGGCCTGAACCCGCTTGCCGTTTGCTGTCCCCGTTTCATATATGTACTTCGCGATTGGAGTTGAACCAACAAACGATACTGCGGCAACATCGGGATGCGTCAATAGTGCATCAACGCATTCCCGGTCGCCGTGAACGACGTTGAACACGCCATCGGGAATCCCGGCTTCGCTCAGAATTTCTGCCAACAACAGGGCCGAGAGGGGTGTTTTTTCTGACGGCTTCAGCACAAAAGTATTGCCGCAGGTGATTGCTACCGGAATCATCCACATCGGTACCATCGACGGAAAGTTGTACGGTGTGATTCCAACGCAAACGCCCAGCGGATGCCGGGCCGTTTCGGCGTCGACATCTTTGGCAATGTTGGGCAGCGTATCACCGACATACAGGCTGGGGATCCCGCAGGAGAATTCGACCATTTCGACCTCCCGCTGGACTTCCGCTCTGGATTCCGCCAATGTCTTGCCGTGCTCGCGCGTCACAAGTGCGGCAATTTCGTTAAAACGCGCGTCCATGATCTGTCGAACGCGAAACATGATTCGCGCACGCTCAACCACTGGAGTTTGACTCCACGGCTCAAAAGCATTAACCGCTGATTGGACGACTTCATTCGTCTGTTTCGCCGAACAGAGGGGTACCTTCGCTATCGCCTGACCGGTTGACGGATTGAACACTGTTGCCGTTCGTTCGGCACGACATTCGATTAGTTTGCCATTGCAAAGAATTGGCACGCGATCCAGTTTGGACTCGATTTCCGTTATACGCATGATTGGACTCCTGTTAGGCGATGGCCACCGTCAATCAACCGGCCCCGCCTTGCTACTACCTGGATGGAGCTTCGGTCTGAAACTCGTATCGCAAGCCGGCTCCGTTTCAAATACCATGGTAACATAATTGCGGCCGTAACCAACTTGAATTGATTTGCGAATGGTTCTGTGATGCGTCGAATAGTCAAGGGTGCGTTGATTCAGGCGACTTTGTGTGAGTCGGCCAGTTCGCCTGTCGAGAAAATCAAACAGGCGATGAACGACAAGCACGTCGATTTGATTGGCCAGGCTGCGAGTATGGGTGCTCAGTTTGTCTGTTTGCAAGAGCTGTTCAACGGTCCCTATTTTTGCGCCGAACAAGATACCAAATGGTACTCGATGACCGAACCGATTCCCGGCGGACCGACGGTCAAATTGATGCAGGGTTTGGCGAAAAAGCACGAAATGGTGATTGTCGTACCGGTATACGAAGAAGATTTGCCAGGAGTTTATTACAATTCGGCGGCGGTGATTGACGCCGATGGATCATACCTGGGCAAGTTCCGCAAAATGCATATTCCCCATTGCGCGCCCGGCTTCTGGGAAAAATTCTATTTCCGACCAGGCAATCTTGGTTATCCGGTCTTTGATACGCGAGTCGGCAAGATTGGCGTGTACATCTGTTACGACCGACATTTTCCTGAAGGTGCTCGTTGCCTGGGCCTCGCGGGCGCGGAAATCGTGCTCAACCCCTCGGCGACGGTAGCCGGATTGAGCGAGTATCTTTGGAAACTGGAACAGCCGGCGCACGCTGTTGCCAATCAGTACTTCGTCGGAGCCATCAATCGACCTGGCAAGGAAGCGCCTTGGAATATTGGTGAATTTTATGGCCAAAGCTATTTCTGTGACCCGCGCGGAAAAATCATTGCGGAAGCCGGTCGGGATGGGGATGAAGTCGTTATTGCCGATCTCGATTTGGATCTGATTCGCGAAGTCCGAAACACCTGGCAGTTCTTCCGGGATCGACGGCCGGAATCCTATCAGGCGATCATTCAACCGTGATCAATCTGCTGGTTTACGCATAGCCATAGGCCTTGAACCAGTCCCAGGCATCGGCTAACGCCGCGTCGATATCGCCGATTCGATAACCCAATTCAACCTTTGCTTTATCGCTCGAATACCAATGGTTCAGCGATCCCATTTCAGTCGCGGCTGAATTGACAAGCGGTTCCTGTGCTAGAAATCTGGCCAATAAATCTCCAACTTTGCCAGCTGTCCAATTGATTCCGCCGGGTAACTTTCCTACAGGAGGTCGGCTGCCACAAATTCTCGCCATCCGTTTCCACAACTCGAAGTAAGTCATGTTGTCACCGCCAAGGATATAGCTTTCGCCCGAAATCCCATGTTCGATCGCGGAAATAATTCCGCAGGCCACGTCACGCACATCGACAACGCAGCAACCACCAGCCGGAGCCAACGGCGTAAACCGCTTGGCAACCGCCAACATCATTTGCCCGGATGAAGGCTTCCAGTCCCAGGGCCCAACCATGAATCCTGGATTGACGATCACGCCGTCGAGGCCCAGAGCAATCTCATTGCGGAACGCCTGTTCGGCCTCACGCTTACTGACCACATAGCTGCACGACGGTTTGGCAGGTTCGACATCAAGTTCCGTGGCAGGCCTTTCCATGGTCCCGGTGGCCAAGGCGTCCACCGTACTGACATGAATCATGCGAATACTCTTCAGCCGGGCGGCAGTGGCCAGTTCGCGAGTTGCATCCACATTGATGCGGCGTGACTCGTCCAGCCTCGACCAGCCAAGCTGGATCATCGCTGCCGAATGGATCAACAGATCAATGCCATCAAGCGCCTGAACGATCCTGATTGGATTCGACAGGTCA
>JBGSXT010000416.1:0-4159 GCA_041751295.1 Mariniblastus sp. | reverse complement strand
ACTCGTCGGACTTTCGTCGGCGCTGTTGATCGCGTTTTTTCACGAGCGGCGAAGCCCGGTTGAAAACGGGCTGATGGCCTGGTGTTTCTATCGCATTGCCGACGCGGCTTTTCTGGTTGCCGCAGTTCTGATGCACCATCTGACCGGAGCCGGTGATTTTGAATTATTGATGGGACAGGGCGCGTGGCCGGAAGGAGTTGCAGCCATTACAGAAACCCAGGCACTGTTTGTCGGTTTGCTGCTGGTCATCGCGGCGGCGGGCAAGTCCGCATTGGTACCTTTTTCAGGTTGGCTGCCCCGTGCCATGGAAGGGCCCACGTCGTCGAGTGCTATTTTCTATGGCGCTTTGTCTGTGCATCTGGGCGCGTTTTTGTTACTCCGAATCAGCCCTATCCTGGAACTGTCCGTTTGGCTATCCGGAACGGTTGTTGTGCTCGGCTTGCTGACCGCGATTTACGCGACCCTGGTGGGGCGGGTGCAGTCCGACATCAAGACAGGACTTGCTTACGCCTCGCTGACGCAAGTCGGAATCATTGTGGTTGAAATTGGATTGGGATTGCGCTACATCGCGCTGATTCACATCCTTGGCCATGCGGCACTGCGAACATTGCAACTGCTACGGGCTCCGACTCTGCTGCATGACTACCATGTTTTGGAAAATGCCCTCGACGGACACCTGCCGTCCCGCCGTAGCTGGCTGGGTCAAGTGGTTCCGAATTCGATCCAGCGCTGGTTCTACCGGTTTGCCATCGAGCGCGGTTATCTGGATGAATTGCTGAACCGGATATTTGTCCGTCCATTCATTCGGTGTTTCAAAACGTGCGATTTGATGGAACGCCGCTGGACGAACTTTCTTAGCGGCGATGACCCATACGAATCCGAACTGGTTCCAGCCCACACTGAAATAATCGACGAACTGAAATACTAGTGATGATAGAACTTCATTTACCCTGGTTGGAGTTGGCCGTTTTGGCTCCATTGCTCGGAGCCGCAGTTGCCGCCTGGTTCAAGGACGCGGAAAAAACCCGGTTGATCGCCATCCTGTTTTCCGGCCTCGCGCTGGGATTGGCTTTTGGTGCCTGGCAGGATTTTAACACGTTGAAAGTGTTCGAAGCCCACGACCGCTGGGACATCGTCGCTCCGATCCTCGGACCGGATGCAATCGTACTCGATGAACTCAACGCACCCTTGTTGACGCTGACAGCATTGATTTTCTTCCTGACCCCGCTGGCGACGCTGCGCACCAAATTGAAACGGTTTCCGTTTCGGATGAATCTGGTTTCCGAGTTTTTGATGTTGGCTGCTTTGGCCTGCCGCAATCCGTGGGGAATCATTGTACTGATGGGACTGCAAACATTACCGTTGGTCTGGGAGATTCGCAGTCGCGGGAAATCGGCGCGCGGCTTCATGATTCACATGGCGATCTCGATTGCCTTGTTCGTGATCGGTTCGGTAATGATCGATGATGCGGATTCGACCAGCGAACATTCTATTACCGGCATCGTCCTGTTGACCATCGCCGTGCTGATCCGCAGTGGCTGTGCGCCACTTCATTGCTGGATGAACGATTTGTTTGAGAAGGCCACACTGGGATCGTCGCTGCTGTTTGTCTCGCCCATGATCGGCGCCTATGCCGCAGTCCGACTGGTTCTGCCCGTCGCGCCGGATTGGTCACTGAGAATCATTGCATTGGCATCCTTGACAACCGCTGTTTATGCCGCCTGCATGGCGGTCGTGCAAACTGAAACGCGGCGATTCTTTTGCTATTTGTTATTAAGCAACGCGTCCTTGGTGCTGGTGGGAATGGAAGTCGTCACTCCAATCGGATTGACGGGAGCTTTGTGTACGTGGCTGGCCGTATCCCTTTCTTTAACTGGATTTGGACTGACACTGCGAGCCGTCGAATCCCGCGTTGGCCGATTGTCGCTGTGTGATTTCCACGGACTACACGACCAGATGCCGCTGCTGGCCACGTTTTTTCTGTTAACAGGATTGGCAACTGTTGGATTTCCGGGCACCGTCGGTTTTGCCGGTGTGGAATTGATCGTCGAAGGCGCTGTCGGCATTTTTCCGTATGTGGGGGCACTGGTCGTGATAGCGGGTGCCATCAATGGCATCGCAATCCTGCGGGTCTATTTCCGTCTGTTCACAGGCACCGTGTATCAATCGACATTTTCAATGCAGGCCCGCTGGCCGGAAAAAGTCGCGGTCCTCGTTCTCAGCGTCCTGATCTTCGGCGGCGGCATCTACCCACAACCCGGGATCGAATCCCGCTATCACGCCGCCCAGGAAATCATGGCACGGCGGGAAGTATCGGCATCAGTCGAAGACGGGCCGTTTCCGAATTCGGCATCGAAAACATTCTGGCAAATGGAAACGGCAAACACGAAAACTGAAACCACATCACGATAATATTGGAAACTGAATAATGAATGATAATCCCGCTGAAAATTCGAACTTGAACTCGAAGCCACTGGAAAAACCGATCGGAAACATCTACGGTTTTTTCAAATACGCTGGCAACGATCTGATTTCCGGATTTCTCGTTTTTCTGATTGCACTGCCGCTCTGTCTGGGTATTGCGTTGGCCTGTGGATACCCGGCTATCGCGGGCGTTTTTACCGCTGTTATCGGCTCGATTCTCTCAACTTTTATCAGCAATTCGGAACTGACCATCAAAGGTCCGGCAGCCGGATTGATTGTGATTGCCATTGGCTGTATCGAATCGTTTGGCGGCGACGGCGCCGTGGGCGGGTTCCTGGAAATGGATTTTACCGCCTACAGGCTGGCACTGGCGGTCGGTGTCGGAGCCGCGATCCTGCAAATCCTGTTTGGACTGTTTCGTGGCGGAATTCTGGGCGAATTCTTTCCGCTCTCGGCAGTGCATGGAATGCTGGCAGCCATCGGCGTGATCATTATGGTCAAACAGCTGCCAGTCGCGCTCGGTGTCACGGGCAAAGGCGAACCGCTGGAAATGATTCAACACATTCCGCATTATTTTGCCAATCTGAATCCAGAAATTGCACTGATCGGAGGAGTGGGCCTGTCGATCATGTTCCTGTGGCCGCTGGTCCAAAAGTTTGTGATTCTGCTGAAAGCAGTCCCTTCGCCAGTCGTGGTGCTGCTGGCGACGGTTCCGCTGGGCATTTATTTTGATTTATTGCACGAACACGGTTACGAATTCAATGGCCATCAATACAGCGTCGGCGAATCGTTCCTGGTGCAAATGCCCGATCGCGTTTTCGGGATGTTCGACTATATCACTTTTCCGGACTTTTCAGCTTACTCGCCGCAGCATCTCGGCAACTCGATGATTTGGATCATGATGTTTTTCGTAATCGGCACTCTGGAATCGATCTTGAGTGCCAAGGCCGTCGATGTGCTCGATCCCTGGAAACGCAAGACCGATTTCAATCGGGACACGTTGGCCGTCGGCGTTGGCAATCTGGCCAGTTCTTTTGTCGGAGGCCTGCCGATGATCTCGGAAATTGTGCGGAGTAAGGCCAACATCGACAATGGAGCCCGAACCCGTTTCGCCGGCATGTGGCACGGCGTCTTTTTGTTGTTGTGCGTCGCCCTGATTCCAACGATGCTGCACAGAATTCCGTTGGCGGCACTGGCGGCAATGTTGATCTATACAGGTTTCCGTTTAACGCATCCCACCGAATTCATTCATACCTACCGCATCGGCCGGGAACAACTTGTGGTTTTTGTGGCAACGTTGATCGGTGTGCTGGCGACCGATTTGCTGATTGGTATCGGAATCGGCATCGCGGTAGAATTGCTTATTCATGTTATCCATGGCGTGCCCGTGTCTTCGCTGTTCAGGCCCGATATGGACATTGCAATCAGGAACGATCAATCCGTGCACGTCCGAGCGCACAAGTCGGCGGTATTCAGCAACTGGATACCGTTTCGCAACCGGCTCGTTAAAGTTGGCATCAACGAGAGTCGCAACGTGGTTTTGGATTTATCGAACACCGTCCTGATCGACCATAGTGTAATGGACAAGTTGCACGCACTGGAAAACGATTTTTCCGATGCGGATCTGGAGTTGGAGATCATTGGGTTGCACGATCACCAAAACCTCTCCGATCACCAATTCGCCGCCCGCAAACGTTCAATGGAAAAACTGCGACGGGTAACCATTATTGTACCG
>JBGSXT010000415.1:0-14225 GCA_041751295.1 Mariniblastus sp. | reverse complement strand
TTGCGAGCTGTCAGTGAACGCCTTGACGACTTGCGCCTCGCCGTCCTTGAAAACCGGCTGGGCAACCAATGTTTCAGGCTCGACGGTTTCGGGCTCGATCGTCGCAGTGTCTTGAGCTACAACGCCGGCCACCAAGAAAGTAAATACCCAATAAACGGCCCATCCCTTGACTGCCGAAGCGGCGATGCTTGTGGTTTGCATGATTGTTCCAGTTGTATTCGAATCTGCGGACTGGCGTCGTCCGGACAATGTAACCTTGGAGATGTCGACGCTCAATCTTAAACCATACGAAACGGACAGATTATCGGTTCCACACCAACTGCCAAACGGAATAGAATTGGCGAATCGCGATAAAGGCCGTGACAGCCACCACGAGAATACCCGACGCATTGGCGATCCAGCCATTTCGATGTTGCCCCATCAATTGCGTGCGGTTCAGCGTGTACAACAAAAAAACCGCCACGACCGGCAACAGCATTCCGTTGGCTATCTGGGCGATAATGATCGCCCGCTGGGGGCTGCTACCGAACACCAATGCTGCTGTCAGGCCGGTCAAGATCACTCCCGAGGCGACAAGTTTCAATTTGATGTTCGACAGTTCAGCAGGCCAGCCAAAACATCCGGCTGCCACATATGCCGCTGCGACTGGTGCCGTGATGGCACTCGTCAAGCCAGCGGCAAACAGTCCGATTGCAAAAGCGTATTCAGCCCAGGCACCAAGACTTGGTCGCAGCTGGCTGGCAATATCGTCAATCGACTTCAGTTCGGCATTCGCAAACGTAACTGCCGCCGTGACTAACAACGCTGCGGTTATCACGCCCCCGACGCCAATCGAAACGATGGTATCGACAAGTGAATGCCGTACCGCCCGCCGTTGATCGTGAGACTTTCCGAATTGTATCGCGGCACCGCTGGCATGCAGAAACAAGTTGTACGGTACGACGGTGGTCCCGATCAATCCGATCACAATCCACTCACTGCCCCGAGGAATTCGAGGTCTCAGGCCACCAGCCATTTCCCACAATCCGGGTCCGCAGGCTACGGCCGAAGTGACAAAAACGATTCCCATCAATCCGACAAGAATCGTCAGCAGCCATTGCAGAATATCGAACCGGCCAATGCAGATGACGATCAGGGCTGTCATTGCTACGATTCCCGACCAGGCATAACGAGTTGTCGAAGTCAGGATTTCCAGTCCCGCCGCGGCACCCAGTATGTTACCAGTCTGATAAGCCGAGTTTCCGAAAAGAATCGCTCCCAGGACTAGAGCGATGACCGCCCAGCGAGCGAATCGATTGGAAAAGCCGGTGCGAATGGATTCCGCCAATCCAGTGCCGCTAATAATTCCCAAGCGGGCCGCCATCTCCTGTAGAATGATCGCCGTTACGACTGAAAAAGCAATCGCCCACAGCAGAACGAAGCCAAATTCGGCACCCGCCTTGCTGGCCGACAACACGGTTCCTGGTCCGATAAAAGCGGCAGTTACCAATACCGCCGGGCCAAACTTGAATCGTCTTGAAGGGTGCCCGGTCATCTTGAGGGACTGCTGTGTTGAAGCGCTGAATTTGGATTGATTGTCGTCCATGGTGGAAAAAACGCCACGTTGTTATCTTGCCAGCAGAACCCCAGGCCGTTCGCAGTTGGCGGCAGTCGGAGAAGCAGTCGTTACCGGTTAGTAATTTCGTGATCGTGGTCATTGTCGGTATTCGGAAATGTTTGTCCAGCTTGCCAGTCATGCACGGCCTTGGCTCAAGCAAATTACCTCAAGGAACCCGCGAATCGAGCTCGGGGAGCCAGCGAATTGTCGCTGGCTGCAACGCAGGACTTCAGTCGATTCTGCTCGGATCATTCTTCGTGTTCGCAACCGAATTCGCGGTCGACCGGAACTGGGAAACTTGATAGACTTCAAGTCAAGGTGCCAAGATACAAAAGCCCCGCTCAGGATTGCCGCTGGTGCCCGCTGTGGCGATTGCAGTAATAAGCGGAACGGGTGCTGCGGCAGATTCACTATATCTACTATCCGTTATCACCATGTCGTTATTTCCCGCGAACAGGATTCATCGAAATCGGAACGTGTTATTAGTGTTCCTGGTGTTACATGCGGGCGTGTTGGAATCCGCGTCCGCACAGGACTGGGCACGCAAGATGTTCAGCGGATTCGAACACGACTTCGGCACCGTTGCCAAGAACGAACTTGCCGAACACACTTTTGTCATCGAAAACTTGTACGAAGAAGACATTCGGATTCGTGGCGTCACCAGCAGCTGCACCTGTACAGATGTAGCACTCGACAAAATGGTGCTGAAAAAAGGTGAAAAGGCCAACCTATTAGCCAAGTTCAATTCAAAAAACTTTGCCGGACCGAAACAGGCGACCATCACGGTTGCTTTCGATCCTCCATTCAATGCGGAGGTCCAGTTGACGGTGCGAGGATCGATTCGCAGCGACGTGATGTTCGAACCAGGTGCTATCGATTTTGGCTCAGTCAGTCAGGATGGCTTGAAGTCCCGCGAAAACGCCAGACAGATTCAGGTCACAAAATTCAACAATCCGAATTGGCAAATACTCGATGTCAAAAGCACATTCCCGCACGTTGCCGTTTCGCTGTCCAGTCCCATGGGAATGGGCAACCAGCTGAAGTATGACATGACCGTTCGGCTGAAAGAAACCGCACCACCGGGCTTCGTGCAGTCGGAATTGATTATTATCGCCAACGATTTTGGCCGGACGACCGAGATTCCGATAAAATTCTCAGCCAAAGTCGCGTCCGCACTGCAGATCAGTCCAGAGATTTTGACGATCAACGCACCGCAGGGAAGCCTGATCGAGAAAAAAATTGTGGTCAAGGCTGCCAGTAAATTTCGAATCAAGGACGTGACCTGTTCAAATACTTCGTTCTCCGTCAAAGCCGATGCGGAGAAAAACAGCAAAGTCCATTTCGTTAAAGTCTCCTATTCTGCTGACCAGCCCCCAGGTCGCTACGAATACGATTTGGAGTTCGTGACTGACCTGAATGAAAAAACCGTCGCTCAGGTCCGCGCCGTTGTCGAAGTCATCGCCAACAGCGATGCCAAGGAATAACCGACCATGCAATCTCAATCGGCATCAACCGCCGTTTCCCGATGATCTTCTCGGTAATGCGATCAATCACGCAAACGAAAACTATACCGCCCCTGCCGGCTTCACCGTCCAAGTATCCCCGACTGGATTCGAACCAGTAACCTTCGGCTTCGGAGGCCGACGCTCTATCCAATTGAGCTACGGGGACGGGTGGAAAAATGCGCAGGGTGCCGGCAATGCTGTTCGCAATCGAATTACTTCCGCAAAATCGTCAATGCAATTCGCAGCGAAATCCGGCCAATCGTTGTACCGGCCGTAAGTTGGAGCTGCAATTTTACCGGACGGACTCCCGTTTGCACAAATCCCCGTCAGGTCAAAAAATCGCTGACCTTTTTCTGAATTTTCGGCAAGTTGTTGCCGACGGGAATTTTCTGCTATACTAAGAGAACGGGAAAAAAGCATTAAGCGGCCGATCCCGATGAATGAAATCACCTAATTTGAAACGGTGGCGACGAGCAGTTGAATGAGCGTCGCCTTCGTTTAAATTTAACAGAAATGTTGTTTCGAGGGAGAAACCGATGAAATTGGCAACCAGGAAGCGCTGCAGGTTGTATTCTCTGGCATGTTCAATGATTGCGAGTTCAGTTTTGTATTTCGGATCACTTTCTGCTTCCGGGCAGGAAATGGTTCCCGACTTTTCCCTGCTGGATGTCAACATGGCTTCCACCACGTTCAATCAGCCGGTGTCGCCACGCGACTATTTGGGGCAGGCGTCTGGCTGGTACTTTGGTAGCGCGACGTGATTTTTCTGTAGTATCCAGTATGGATACCTGGACCAAATGCAAGACGAGCTCGAAGCGAACTATCCCGGGCTTGGCATCAAGATTCTGGGATGCAACCGGGAAGGTGCAGAGTCTGGCAACAAGTCGATGACCGCAGGGCGAGACATCCCTTGGCTCCAGGACGTTGACAGCGATGGCGATGGTGCATCTGACGTCTGGACAAGTTGGGACGTCACTTTCCGCGACTTGGTCATTTTGAACAGGGAGAATATCGAGTTTGGTACTTTGAACCTGACGACGAACACCTTGGCATTCCCTGAGATTTATAACCTGGTATTGCAGATGTTTATCGATGCCGCGACGATCTCTGGCGACATGAATCTCGACGGCGTCGTCGACCAGTCCGACATTCGCCCGTTTGTCGATCTGTTAAGCAACGGTGGATTCAGTGTTGCCGCGGACGTCAATCAGGATGGTGTTGTCAATCTGCGTGACGTAAAACCATTTGTGGATTTGCTGTTCGGGGCGTAGGTCCGGCCCGCAGGATTTCTGCCGTCGGCAAATTCGATCGAGAGTCAATCCAAAGGCGAATTTCCTGCTCAGGATTTGAGCGTGAAAAAGCGAATATTGCTCTCGCGACGACCAATGACTTGTAGCTTTGAACTCGCTTTGAATTCTTTTATTTGCGTTTTGTTTTCGGGAGCATTACAATCGGCAGCTAATCGTCGGATTCACATTTTTACTGATTCGCCTCGCGATTAGAAGCTCGCGTCATCAGGAGAGCAAAACGATGATTTTCAATCGTTTCACTCTATTTGCAATTGCCTGTTATGGACTCCTGCAGCCTTGTTGCAAGGCTCAGGAATCGCTCAATCTACTGGTCAATCCAGGTTTTGAAGAACCGTTGACTGACGCTGACTGGTACGCCGATCCCAACCCGTTTACAAGCCGGTCCACTGAAAACAGAATCGAGCGCGAACACGCCTTGGTGATCGATCATGGCAACACCGTGACCTCGAGTGGTCTTGGACAACTGCTTGACCCGTCCGCTTTTGTTGTTGGCAATGATTACATCCTGTCCGCCAATGTCCGCATGGACTCGGGTTCTGAACAACTCACGGAATGTGTAACTTTAACAGCACGATTTCATGACGATCCTGGTTTGGATCAATCGCTGATCTGGCAACCAGGTTCGGATCGACATTGGCGGAAACTTTTAAAGAGGATCCGGGTGCCGCCTGTACCGCCCGGAAACAGCGCATCCATACGCATCGAGCTGCAGGCCATCAATACCGCCGGCAGGACCTGGTTCGATTACGTGCAACTGGTGCCGAGTACTCCCGTGCTGCAAGGCCCAACTGCGGACGGCCAGAACATGGTGGCCAACGGATGTTTTGATGCAATGTCGCTTGTTGCACGCCATTCGATTCCGTCATGGGTTTCGAGCGGCGAAGGAGTCTCTCTCGATTCCACCGAATCGTTCTTCGGCAGTCAATCGCTTCGTATTCAAGGTGCGGCGGGCCAATTTCGATTCGCGCAGCAGTCCATCTTGTTGGACGGCCGCGAGTTTGAACCAGACATACCGATCTACACCATATCCGCGCACATCAAGTCAACGTTTTCAGGCACTCCTCCGCCAGCGGCTATCTATACCAATTATTGGGACCGCATCCCTGTTAATCCGAGTAACGGCGAAACGCCGACACCGATATTGCCTGAATTACCATCCCGAGGAGCTGCCATCGTCGTCCGGTGTTTAGGCAACGACGGGTTTATTCGACCAGTCAAAGTACCACTGTTAAACGCCAATTACGATGAATTCTGCGAAAGGAAGTTCTCGTTTCTCGTGCCGGCTGGCACTACGGAAATCCAGTTACTGGCCTCAGTCCGGGACTCCGAAATGACGGCCTGGTTTGACAACGTGCGATTGGTCAAGAATAACCCCGTAGCCGGCGGAGAATTCGCCTCACGACTAGGACCAGACTGGGGAGTCGTCGAAGCTCCGGAATTGGGAGCGGCGGTCGATAGCGACGATTATGCAACTATTCAGGATGCGGTTGATGACGTTTCCAATCCAACCAGCGGCAACTACGGTCGCCTGGTTTGGGTCCCACCGATGGATTATTTTGGAGACGGCAATCCGCTGATTCTGCGTCGCATTTTTTTGAAATCAGGTCTGCATTTGAAAATGCACAAGGACGCGCGATTCTTTCGCAGTCACGAAGCTGCCGGCGTCAACGGCGGACTGTATGCGAGCATGTGGCATGGTGCGTTCATCAGGAACGTCGATTGGTACAGCCCAATTTCCGATGTGATTGTGGAAGGTGGCCAGTTTTTCAACCATCTGGTCGAGAATGAACAGGGGAACCTGTTCACCGCCGGAAGCGTGATTGCCAATTGTTGTGATCGGTTTGTCTGTCGCAACATTGATATCGGCAAACACGGAGTACCTGATGACCAACCCAGCACGGCGGCTAGTGCGATCTGGTTGTTGGGGCACGATATCTTTGTCCATAACAATCGAATCGCCGATCCCGAGGGGGTCACGGCCAAAGATGGCATTCATCTTTGGGGGGGGGATCGGTTGCACGTGATGTCAAATGATATCGAGACTGGCGACGATGCACTGGCCGTTGCGTCGAGCCCAAACTCCAACCTGTTTCAGGGATTCCGTTCCCAGGTGATTCACAATCGAAACCTGGCAGATATTGAAATCTTTAACAATCTGCTGATTTCTCATAACGCCAGGGTACTGCATACGGGGATGGCCAACTCGGTCGTCTTTGGTGATCTGCCCTTTCCGCGAATGACCAACTCTGTTCAAAATATCCGGTTTCGAAATTTCGTGGGACTGTGTGGTGGCCGCAATCAAATGCTGAATATTGTTGTAGTTCCGGCTCCGACGACTGCAGATCCGAAACGCTGGTGGCCGTTCCCGATGGATGCCCTGGTCATGTCCCAGGTCAGGGATATTTTTGTCAGTAACGGCGATCTGCAGGGCACTGATCAACTCGAACTGACCATGCGCCGACCGCCGGTAGGCGTCCGAATCCGCAGCGATGATGTCGGATCCGTGTTCAACGTCCAGTTTGACAATGTTCGAGTCAGAAACGTGGCACCGGAATTTGATGGTAACCTGTTGTTGCAAAGTTCAAGTATTTTTTCCGTCGAGAAAGTGGTTTGGTATAACGCACCTCAGGAACGGATCGATCTGGTGGGGCACGATAATCATTTCGTGAGATGTCAGAACTGCATTTTCGATGCCGATTCACTGGACAGCAACAATCAGCCCGACGATGGGATCGATGCCGACTTCCTGTACTTCATTGACGGGCTGATGAACGTCGAAGTCGACAATCTCGAAGCGACCGAATTCAACAACCTGCTGAATTCCCATAGCCCGAACCAGCCCGGCCCAGGGCTGCGACTGTGGAACGAGGACTTTCATTCGGGGCAATAGGCTGGCAAGCCCTGTGGAGGAATCAGTATCGGTGTTAGCAAGGAGCAAGCGCTTCATGGCCACGGCGGGGCTTGACCCCGGCGAGCCATTGAACATTGCCGGAACAAAATCGCAAGTCGAAAGAAATTCGGACACCTGATCGGAAACAAGTACTTCTGGTCGCCTGACTGGGCAGGAAAGTCATCATCGTTGTTGAATCTCCGGTTCGTCTGCGGATCGATCCCAGAACGAGAACAGGAAAAACAGCATGACGACAAACGCAAATGCAGCGGGAGCGTACCAGAATCGGGCAAAATCGATTTCGCCGTCAACTGTGTTTTGGGTCGCCCACCAGCCGAACGCCTGTGCTCCGATGCCTAAACCGAACCCCTGCGTCAACATCACAATCAACGACTGCGCCTGGCTTCTGACCGCCGGATCGGCTTTCTTGTCTGTGTAGATCATGCCGGTCACAAAAAAGAAGTCGTAACAGATTCCATGCAACAGAATCCCAATGAAAATCGGGATGGTCAGCAGCGGGCCTTCCTGGCCGAATGCAAAACCCCAGACGGCGTATCGCAGCACCCACGCGCCCATGCCAATCAGCAGCATATTCTTGACGCCCAACCGCGCGAAACAGAAAGGCATGATCAACATGAAGAATATTTCGCTCATCTGTCCGGTACTCATCGCACCGGTAGTCGATCCAAATAGCTTCACCCCCATGGCTTCCACAAACCCGTATCCCTTTGCGTAATAGCCGGCCAGCGGAATGCAAATCAAAAACGAGGCTAGCGCAAAAACCAGAAATGACCGATCCTTCAGCATCGACCACGCATCAAACCCAAATACTTTTTCAAGTGAAACCGATTCGCCTTTGGCCGGCGGTTCCGTTTTTGGCAGGGTCAGGCAATACAACCCCAGGATGGCCGAGGCAATAGCAGCAACGTGGAAAATGTGTGGCGAATTGTCCGCGAAATTCAAGTTCGATATCAAGGCATTGAAAGACGCCGGCTCGGCAACAATGGTCGTTTCAGCGGCCGATGCATTGGCGACGTTCAATGCGACCTCCCCTTCGTTCCGTTGTGACAATGCATCGGAAAACATTCGGCCACCCCACATCGCCCAATTCCCGGCAATCCAGCCGATCGTTCCCAAAACCCGGACGATCGGAAATTCTCTTTCTCCGTTGGCAAGATGCTTGAACGACAGACTGGCCGATAACGCCAGGGTCGGCATGAAGCAAAGCAAGTACAACAGCAGACACAGAATCATCGGGTGCATGAACTGGTCAATAAAGGAATCCGGCGCACCTGCCTGGGCCAATGACGGCGTGAGCCACAGCAGTCCCGCGCCGATCAGATTCAGAATGGCCAAAATCCGTTCGGTATTCATCAGCCGATCGGCAATCAGGCCAATCGTCAGCGGGGCGAGAATGGCTGCTAATGGCGCGACGGTGTAGGCCGCAGCATCAAATGTGCCGCCGGCACCCGCCTGGGTCATGCCGTTTTCCTTTAGAAACCCGAACATCGAGACATACCAAGCGCCCCAAATAAAAAACTGCAGGAACATCATGATCGCCAGGCGGATGATCAACAGGGGAGAAGAACTGGCGGGTATCGAATCGAGCATTCAGTTTTCCTTTTGCTTATGTTTCGCTGGACATTGATACTTACTCCTTGTCACTGCTTCCCATCAGAGGAATCAGCTTCATCAAGTCCGTGGCCGGGATGTTTCTCAGGATGCTACGGCTGTTTTTCTTGAAAAACAGTACTGTTTCCCCGTCCTGATCAACGGCATGAAAACATTCCCACCGCAGTGCGCCGAGTTCATTCAGTTTTGCTTCAACAGCTTCCAGATCGTCCAGGGAAACCCTGACTATTTTGTAGTTCAACGCATTCATGTTGCGGATGTCGTCGGTCAACCATTGCCGGGCATTGTCCGCCGAAGTTAACCCCTGGTCTTTCAGCGACTGGAACATTTCGCTGGCCCATTCTGAGGCATCTCCCGCAATGGCGGTTCCCGAATCGGTCGCATCATACATTCGGTCGGTGATCCATTTCCGGGCAGTGTCAGCACCATCGCTGCTTGAATCGGTCGCCTGTTTGAGCAGATCAGTGGTCCGTTTTCGAAAGTCCGCCGGGTCTTTCGGTTCGTTGAAATCCTCCGGTCGAACCTTTTCGCTCTCGACCTGGGATTCGCCTTCAACCTGTGTTGCGCGGGTTGAATCGGTTTTCACAACGTCCGTTTCCCCATCCTGGCAACCAGTCAGAACGCCAAACACAATTGCAGCGATCGTCGCAAAAATTGGATTTTTCATGTCGCACAGCCTATTCAGTTTCTGTCGCTTGAGACGATTCGTACGCCACCGGGCCGCATTGTCGAGTAAACCGAACCAATTCGTCAACTCGACTCGAAATCGCCATTTCCAGCCATTCTGTTGTTCGTGACAGCCGAATATATGAATACGAATCCATTGAAGTCGCCGCCTGAACCGCCGTTTTTGGCAAACAATTGGCCGGGCCGCAGAAAGACCTACATTTCAGCCCAGAGTATAATGGAATTAGTCACCGCAGGTGGTGACTCGAATACCGCGCGATCTACGTTATAATCAACCAGAGATTAGTGCTTTGTTCCGATTGAAAGTTCGAGTTGGTTCCTTTAGCCGTTTTGCGCTAGCCACGGTTCTTGCGAACGAAAGCGTGGCTAGTGCCAAAACGGCTAACCCTAATTTCTAAGTCGAGCAAAACACTAGTAGAAATCCGCCGTCTTAATCAACCTCGTTAAGCAGCAAAACGTCTAAAATTCCCGTTTGGTACTTTGCGATTCGCGAACCTGAGGTGCGTTGCAGCTGTCCAGAACACATGAACCACAACACCTCAAAAGGAAACCCCTCCAAATCGTGCTAGAACAAAATCGCGAAACGTCGGTCGAGAGAGAAGTTGCGATACTCGTCCGCGTCATATTGCCGGGTGATCAATTTGATACGAACCGTTTGGATGCGGACCCGTTGAATGAACTGGAGGGCCTGGCTCAAACCGTCGGAATGTACGTTGCTTCCGGGTTGGTTCAACGCCGACAGAAACCGGCTTCGGCTTCGTATCTCGGCAAAGGCAAAGTCGAAGAACTTGCCCGACTGGTCGAATTTCATGCCGCCGATGTGGTGATTTTCGACAACGATTTGTCCCCCGCCCAATCGCGCAATCTGGAGCAGGCGGTGAAGACTAAAGTTCTCGACCGGACCGAATTGATTCTCGATATTTTTGCTACGAATGCCCAGACCTTTGAATCCCGTTTGGCTGTCGAGCTGGCGCAACTGCAATACTCTCTGCCCCGCCTGAAACGGATGTGGACCCACCTTTCCCGTATCAAAATGGGAGTCGGAATGCGCGGTCCTGGCGAGAAGCAGCTGGAGGTTGACCGCCGGCTGGTAGAAAAAAGAATTCACGATCTGAAAGCGGAATTGGCGAAAATCGAAAAACGGAAAGAACGTCAGGTCAATTCGCGGCGCGGACTGATGACTGTTTCTCTGGTCGGTTACACCAATACCGGCAAGAGCACGTTAATGAACGCGTTAACCGACGCGCAGGTTCTGGCGGAAGACAAGCTATTCGCGACGCTCGACACGCGGACCCGCCGCTGGCAGCTGCCCAACTGGGGACCGATCCTGTTAAGCGATACGGTAGGCTTCATTCGCGACCTGCCTCACCGGCTGATTGCCAGTTTCAAGGCAACTCTTGAAGAAGCCCGGCAGGCCGATTTGCTGCTGCACGTTGCTGATGCCAGCAGCCCAGCAGTCCAGGATCAGGTCAGCGCCGTTTTTGACGTGCTCGAAGAGATCGGAATCGAAGAAAAGGACACTCTGCTGGTCCTCAACAAAATCGATCAACTCGGCTCCGAACGCACATTGAACGCGATCCTGAAAAGGTATCCGAACGCTGTTCCAATCAGCGCCGTAACCCGCCAGGGTTTCGATCGATTAGCCAGCGTCGTCAGTGACGCGCTCAGCCGTTCGTTTCGCAATGTCGATGTCGAAATGCCGGTTAAGAATGGCAAAATGCTGGCCTACCTGGCTGCCCATGGAGAAATACTGTCAACACAATATTCCGAAAACAGGGTTTGTGTTCATTGCCGGATCCCACAGAAATATCTCGGCCGGATTACCGACGAATCGGTAATTGTCCGGGCGCATGAGAACGGTAAAGCATCCGTCGAATCGGATTTCTT
Source organism: Mariniblastus sp. (assembly GCA_041751295.1). Classification (GTDB taxonomy): domain Bacteria; phylum Planctomycetota; class Planctomycetia; order Pirellulales; family Pirellulaceae; genus Mariniblastus. The sequence continues at coordinate 2,717 of JBGSXT010000415.1, read as the reverse complement.
TGATCTTGAAGAATCGAGTAATGGATTACACGGTGACTTTTTACCGGATGACCCTGCGTCGATCGACGACGTGGCGTAAACCATGTCCAGACGTCGTCTTCGCGACAAACGAATCCTGCTAACAGGTGCTTCCAGTGGCCTGGGGCGCAGTTTGGCCCAGCAACTGGCGGCGTCCGGTGCACGACTGGTGATTACGGCGCGCCGTGAGGACCGACTGGATTCGCTGAAACGCGAAATGGACCGTACTGGATCCGAGTGTCATGTAGTTGCCGGCGATTTGACCGTTGCCGATGTCCGCCAAACGTTGCTGGATATATGCCTGCAGTCACTGGGCGGAGTCGATTGCCTGATAAACAACGCCGGCATCGGAGCAATGGGCAGATTTGATACGGCCTCCGACCAAAGAATGCGACAGATTTTTGAGGTCAACTTTTTCGCGATGGCAAACCTGATTCGGCTGTTCCTGCCCGCGTTGAAAAACGGCAACGATTCGTTGATTGTGAATATTGGCAGCGTGTTGGGTCATCGGGCCGTACCGCTCAAGAGCGAATACACCGCGAGCAAATTCGCGATTCACGGTTTTTCCGATGCGCTGCGGGCGGAATTGGCAGCGATTCCGCTGGGTGTCCTGCTGGTCAGTCCCGGCACGATCAACAGCCAGTTTTTCGATTCCGCGATTGAGGATACCACCGGCAAAAAATGGATTGGGAGTTCGGCGATGCAGCCGGAATACGTTGCGCGAAAAATTATCGCGGCAATGGTCCGTCGCAAACATGAACTGATTCTGCCCGCGTCCGGCAAAGCCCTCGTTTGGCTCGATCGACTTTGCCCGTCCCTCGCCAATCGGGTCGTAGCCCGTTTCGGCCAGTGAAGGCGCTGCATTTATCAAATCGCGATCGGGCGTTAGACTTAGGCAGCGGTTGAATGGACGCAGCGCCAACGCGTGCCACGTTGTGTTCGACTGCTGCCGTGGAACGATTTGGCAACCCACCAGCCTGATGGATATGGAAATTTGAATACGATGACTGAAACGACCGATGATGGGATTAACGAATCGGGTGCCGATGGCGTGCTGGCGGCGCGACGGCGAAAGCTCCATCAAATCCGGGAGCTGGGCTTGGATCCGTATGGCCAGCGATTCGCCAATCGGCAATCGATTGCGGAAATCCGCGGTCGACAATCCGAAATCAGATTTGTCACTCCACAGGGTCAAGCGATTGAATTGCCGTCAGATGCCGATGTTCCCCAAGCTGAATTTCGCAATTGGAAATCCGAACAGGGTGCCGGGGAACTTGTTGGCCCAACCGTGCGCGCGGCAGGTCGCATCATGCTGCATCGGGATAAAGGGAAGCTGCTTTTCATCGACATCCAGGATTGGACGGGAACCGTGCAGCTGTTTGTCGGGAAGAGTCAAGTTGGCGAAGAAAACTGGGCGCTGATTGAGTGCCTCGATCTGGGCGACCTGATTGGCGTCGATGGCCAGCTCCGAAAAACTAACACGGGCGAGCTGTCTATTTTCGCTGACCGGATTCATCTGCTTTGTAAAACGCTCGATCCTCCTCCGGCCAAGCACGTGGGCATGACGGATCCGGAATTGCGCCAGCGGCTACGGTATGTCGACCTGGCCTACAACGATGGTTCGCGTGAACGGTTCCTGAACCGGTCGAAGATCGTGCAATCGATTCGCGAAACCCTGTCAAGCCAAGGCTTCGTTGAAATCGAGGGTCCGACTTTGCATTCGATCGCGGGCGGTGCTGCCGCGCGTCCGTTCACAACCCATCACAATGCACTCGACCTGAATCTGTTCCTGAGAATCGCACTCGAATTGCATCTCAAGCGGTTACTGGTGGGCGGGATGGAGCGGGTCTTCGAGTTGGGACGGGTCTATCGCAATGAAGGGATCAGCCCCCGGCATAATCCCGAATTCACGATGTTGGAAGTCTATCAGGCTTTTGGCAACTACGAATCGATGATGGATTTGACCGAAGCAATTATTGGCAATGCATTAAAACTGATCGGGTCCGAACCGATAGTCGAATACGGTGAAACAAAAATAGACTTTGCGGTTCCTTTTGAGCGCGCTTCGTACAACGATCTACTGGCTGTCCATACGGGCGTTAATTCGAGCGATGACAAAGCCATGGCCGACTTTGCCCGTTCCATCGGACTCGAAACCGCTGGCAAGCATGCGGATGTCATCAAGAATGAAGTTTTTGAAGAACGAGTTGAGGATAAACTCAAGGGTCCGGTATTCGTGATCGATTACCCAGCTAGCATTTGTCCGTTAACCAAACGCAAGCTAGACAATCCGGCGATCGCGGAACGGTTTGAGTTGTTCGTCAATGGCATGGAATTGGCGAATGCGTATACCGAACTTAATGACCCGGATTTGCAGGAAGAGCTGTTCAAAACGCAGCTTCAGGGAAGGGCAGAAGAAGATTCGATGGCAAGCATGGTCGACGATTTTGTGCGGGCACTCCGCAATGGGATGCCACCGGCTGGGGGGTTGGGTATCGGCATCGATCGACTGGTGATGCTGCTCACCAATTCTTTGACCATTCGCGATGTTATTCTGTTTCCGCTGTTGCGTCCGGATGCCCAATAATGCTAATCAAAGGCCTGTGGAAACCTGTCAGGCGGCCGGCAAGTGTCAGTTTACCTGCCGATCACGATATCGTTCAGGTTAGTTAACCGCAACATTCAGATGTGGCACACGG
>JBGSXT010000414.1:0-2924 GCA_041751295.1 Mariniblastus sp. | reverse complement strand
ATGGCCCGTCGATCCAGCATACAGGAAAACAGGCAGGACAAACTTGCGATTGCGACGTTGACGGCGAAGAAGTTGACGGTCGGAGCAATGTAACGAGACATTTCCACCACTTCGCCAGTTTCAAAAAGCCGGCTGCCGATCCAGACACCGATGATCGGACCCAATGAAAGCATCGCTGCGGCCATTAACCAGGCAAGCGTTGTCGAGACATAGACTTCCAGGCGAGATACCGGCAGGGTCAGCAAAATGTCAGCCGTGCCCCGTTCGATTTCCCCAGCGATAACGCGTGTTGTTGTGGCAATCAACGTGCCCCACGCCAGCATCAATACGGTTCCATGGGTAAAGCCGACTCCGAACAGGATGTTGATCGAAACCTCGCCTTCCGTTTTGATCCCCAATGTCACTTCCAGAATCTTTTTAATGAAATCGATTTTCGAAACGAACTCCAGCAATTCCGTTCCCATGTTCAACATGATCGGAACCAACAGAATGACAAACGCCACGATCCCTGCGACAGCCAGCGCAATCGTAATGGCCGAGTCCCGGATAGTTTTCGAGAATATGGCAGAATTGAACATTGGTTCCCGCTCAATCTTTCCTGAGAGGGCCGGTGTAATACCTGATAAACAGGTCGCCTAAATCAGGTCGCTCAATAATCAAATCAACGATGTTAAATCCGCGCAGCCAATGCAGCAGTTCGCCGATGTTTCCTGACCAGGTTCCGATGAGTACTCGGCGTTTGAAGGATGAAACTGTCAACTCGACAGGTGCGGCCGTCAAATCAGCGTTTTCGGTGGCAAACACGATTTGAATTTTCCGCAATGCCTTCTTTTTCAGGAGGTCAATGCTTTGATGTTCAACAATCTGCCCGTCGCGCAAGATGATGACTTCATCGCACAGCGTTTCCACTTCGTCCAGCGAATGGCTGGAGAACAGCACGGTCCGGCCTTGCCGGGTGACCGCCCGCAGTTCGTCAAAGACGGCGTTTCGAATGAGTGGATCGAGTGAACTGGTCGGCTCATCCAATATCAGCAGGTCCGGCCGATGCATCAAAGCCTGAATCAAACCAAGTTTCTGACGCATTCCGGTCGAATAACTGCGAACCCTCTTACTCAGGTCCAGACTGAAAACCTCGGACAGCCGCATCGCTTCCGACAGGCAATTCCGATAACGGGCAGCCGCCAGAAATTTGAGCAGTGCAATCGCTGTCATGTTGGAATACAAATGAACGTCGCCCGGCAAATAGCCAATCTCCTGACGTATCTGTTTGCCAAATTTGTCGACCGGCTTGTCAAAAATACGGACGGACCCGGAAGAACCCGACAGCAGTCCCATCAGGATCCGAATGGTTGTCGTTTTTCCAGCACCATTGGGACCAAGGAAACCGACCAATCGTCCCTGCTCGATCTGCATATCGATCGAATGTAAAACCTGGCTGCTGCCATAGAATTTGCAGAGTTGATGGGTTTCTATTACCGTCATCGTTTTGCCGATTTCCTGCGGGCCACCCGGTTTGAATCCATGCAATTCGATTTGATTGAACGTCAACAGCCTGAAACACGACCCCAATGTACATTCGGTCCGATCGAAGCCGCAAGAACGCGCGTTCGATACTGCCGGGCATTTTTTTGAATACAGGGACAGGTCCAGCTCGTTCATTCCTGTCCGTTGACAACGCGATCGTCTCCTTATAACGTTTCATTCCTCGAATGCATTCCCACTGCACCACATGCCCGCGATGACATAAACTGTGGCTGTTTCGCAGACTCCGAAGTTCGAGTGTTCATCATGAAATTGGTTCGCGGCAACGCTATTCAATTTGTTGCGGCTTCCCACGAAGACCCCAACGACCCCGGCTGTTTGAAACGAGTGTTGGCGGGCCGAGACGATTTGATCGAGGGCAGGGTGCAAATGGTCAACTGGTCCAGGTTACCCGTCGGGAAATCGTTTCAAACCCATTATCACGAAGATATGCAGGAAGTCTTTGTGCTGATCGATGGCCAAGTAAAAATGCAAGTCGACGGCCAACAGGTTGAACTCGCCGCCGGTGATGCGATCCTGATCAATCCGGGCGAAGTTCACGACATGACCAATGTCGGCCAGCGCGATGTCGTCTATCTTGTCTTCGGTATCTCGCGCCAGCAAGGCGGAAAAACGATTCTGGTCGGGTAGCCGGCTGTGCAAGTCACGACGTTGCGGAAATTTAACAACTCGCTGCGCTGGCAATTCTGCAAAATGGCTGCCGATTGCCATTGCTGGTCAAAGAAGCGCGGGTCCAACACCCTGTCAATCTTTTGATTCGGAATTACCCGACGAACGCTTCATGGCAAAGCCGACCAGGATGAAACCAAGTACCCCGTAGAAAATCAACGAGTACAAATTGAGATCCAGCACCTGATTCACTTGTTCCTGAACCCCCTCACCGATCTTCTGCATATTCGTGAGCAAATCGCTGTCGACTGCTTCCCCGGTTTCCGGATGAACGCCACCGCTCGGAATGGCTTTCAACAAGGCCGAGAACACTCCAGTCAACGTGCCCCCCGCGACAAGTCCCGTGGCAAACAGCATTCCGGTCGAAATCTCACTCTCTTCCTTGCCGCGCAATTTATCGCACAAACCGCGAATCATGCCACCAATGAAGATCGGCAACGTAGTCCCGATGGGCAAATACACTCCCACCGCCCATGCCAACGGCGAAACGCCACACAGAAAGACTGCCAAACTCAAGCCGGCACCGATCAACAAATAACTCCAGTCCAGATTCTGGGACAGGACGCCTTTGATAATAGTAGCCATCAGCGTCGCCTGTGGCGCAGGAAACTTTTCGGTTCCGATTCCGTGCGGTTCCGTTTCTGTCGCAAACGACGAATCAATCATTTTCAACGTCAGCCCGATCACGGCCGTCGACACAAGGACTCCGATTA
>JBGSXT010000413.1:0-1711 GCA_041751295.1 Mariniblastus sp. | reverse complement strand
AGAAGAGATTGCAAGTATTTGCGGCGACTTTATCGGAAAAAGATCGGCGGCAATTTGCCGCTATCGAGGCGTTGCAGCGTGGCGATGGCGGAATAACTTACATCGCAGGGGTGCTCGATTGTGCCACCAGCAGGGCATCCTGCGGATTGAGGACGACCGTAAACGTCATTCTTCGTGAATATCAAAATGAACGAAATGCGACCGACGAGATGAAAGAAAATCTGCGGAAAATAATCAATCGTTATCTACCGAAGTGGAATGAGATGCAGCGAGAATGAATTTTCGATTGGTAGCCGGCGATCATGACTCCGCCTCGGCGTCGTGGCTGCAGCGGTTGTACGACAGGCGGCTGATTCCTGCTGAAAAGAAACCGTTTCTGGTCAACTTGCGCGATTCGTTTGGTTCCCATCTGGCTGTCGACGGAACGGATGAATTCATCTTTGACGCTTGTTCCCAGATCGCAACGGTTGGACTGGGGTTTAACGCCAGTACACTGTTCGCCCCCTGCCAACACATCGAATCATGGACCGGCGATTATACGACGGAAAATATTCAGGCCATTGCCGATGCGTCGCGGTGCCTGCTGAAACGCCTGTCGGGCAAATCGGCCGAAAATCATCACGTTCATTTTTGTGCGTCCGGTGCCGAAGCGATTGAAATTTCGCTGGGTGTCTGTTTTGAAAATCGCACCAATCGACAGGCCCGGAAAGTTCTGGCGTTTGAGGGATCGTTTCACGGCCGCATGCTGGTAGCGCTGTCGGCAACGTGGAACCCGAAAAAACGCGAGCCGTTTGCCTGGCCTGGCTACGAAGCCGATTTTGCGCCTTACCCGGAAATCAATCCCGTGACGTCCGATGTCGACAACCGGTCACTCGAAGTGGTCCGACAGAAATTGGAGACCGGGACATACTTTGCCGTTCTGATCGAACCGATGCAGTGTGAAGGGGGTGACCGTTATTCTTCGCCCGGATTTCATCAGCAACTGAGGCAGCTGACCGAATCGTTCGGAGTTCCGCTGGTCTACGATGAAGTGCAAACCGGCTTTCATCTAGGCGATCGGTTCTTTTGGCATTCGCAATTTGAACTGACGGACACTACCGGACAATCCGTCTCGCCAGACGTCATCGCCTGCGCGAAAAAAGCACAGACGGGGGTTGTGATCAGCAAACATCCTGTCCCGTTTCGCGAAGTCTTCTGTCCGGCTTCGCTGATCCGAGGTTACGTAACGGCGTCGATTATGGATCAATACGGTGACCAAATCCTCGGCATCGGCACAATGGTTCGCGATCGAATGGCTGAATTGATCGACAAATTCAATCCGCTGATCGCCAACCCCCGTTCGCAGGGAACGGCGTTCGCATTTGACTTCGAGGATGCGGAAGCGCTGAACCGGTTCGTGAAATTGCGATTCAATCATGGCCTGCTGTTCTATCCGGCCGGTGAGCGGACGGCTCGTTTTCGATTGAATCTGTCTGTTGGCCAGCCTGAACTGCTCCAGTTCTTTCAACAGCTCGATCGTTGCCTCATTGATTTTGCCGGCGTCAGCCAAGCCCCCAGGGTTTCAAGTGCTGATGTGGTAATTGCCAACCTGGCCGATTTGGAACCGATCCCAAATGGGGTCAGCCCCTTTCAAAACCAGAGTGGGCCAAACCCCACTTGGAATAGGCACTTGATGGATGCGACGTACCATTTCCACATCGGTCTTGCCGAC
>JBGSXT010000412.1:0-4910 GCA_041751295.1 Mariniblastus sp. | reverse complement strand
AGGACTCTTCCGCTGATTTGATACCGGATTCAAACGGCGGAACAAAACGAACGTCGACCAGCAAACAATCACGATGGCGATGGCGGTTTGAAAATCGAATTGCATAGGAAGTACTCCGATCAAGTCATGAACAGGCGGCTGGCCTGATAGGTTATCAACGCCGCGACGTAGGCCAGCAGCGTCATGTAACCGAACGTAAACAGCGGCCAGAACCACGAATTGGTTTCCCGTTTGATCACCGCGAGCGTGGAAGTACATTGTGCGCAGAGTGCAAAAAACACCATGATTGAAAGTGCTACTGGCAGATTGAACAGCGGGCGATCGGTTTTCTCCCACTTGGCATTCTGCAAAGACGATTTTAGGGAATCTGACTCTTCGTCAATATCGCCACCCAATCCAAACAATACGCCCATGGTGGACACAATGACTTCACGGGCTGGAAAAGAGGCGATCGCCGCGCTACCAATCCGCCAGTCCCATCCCAGTGGTTTGACGATCGGCTCGATCAGTCGTCCTGCCCTGCCCAAATAGCTGTTTCGCAGATGTTCCGCCTCAATCTGGTTGGATACGAGCGCCAATTCGTTAGCCAATCCGCCATAGTCGTTGTGGGATTCGTCAAGCTGCTCAAGTCTTTCCAATAGCCGACCCTGTTTTTCTAACAGGCCCTGACTGAGCCCTTCCATGTTGCGCGGAAAATAGGCAGCTGCCCAAACAACGACAGTTGCCGCCACAATAATGGTTCCGGCATCCCGCACAAAGGCTGCCCCGCCGCCGTAGACCTTGTGCCACACATTCCGCAGAGATGGCAATTTGTAAGTCGGCAATTCCATCACAAACGACGACGTGCCCGTTTTTAACAACGTTCGTTTAAGTAACCATGCAACAGCGATCGCAACCACGATGCCGACCAGGTACATCGCAAACATCGTGAGGCCCTGCAATCCAAGTCCGTAGAAGGTGGAAGGTGGCACAAACGCCGCGATCAGCAATGCGTAAACGGGCAAGCGAGCACTGCAACTCATCAACGGTGCGATCAGGATTGTGATCAATCGCTCCCGTTCGTTTCTGATCACGCGGGTGGCCATGATTCCAGGAATGGCGCAGGCAAATGATGACAGCAACGGGATCAGTGTGATTCCGCTCAATCCGATGCGCGATAAATATCGGTCGGTCAGAAAAGCCAATCGTACCAGATAGCCACTGTCTTCCAGTAACGCCAGGATCAAAAATAGCAGCATGATTTGTGGCAGAAAAACCAGAACCCCACCGACCCCGGCGATCAGTCCGTTGACGATCAGCGAATGTAACGCGCCTGACGCACTGCCTGTCGCCGTAACGAAAACATGGTCGACCAAACCTCTCGCCAACCCGGTCAGCCAGTCAATCATTTGCGATGCCGGTTCGGCAGCCCAAAACACCGCTTGAAACATCAGGATCATCATCATCGCGGCGATCAGCAATCCGAAAACAGGATGGGTCAAGATGCTGTCGATTCGATCGGCAACAGTCACTCGCGTTGAATGCGAGACCGTGACGATCTCCGACAATTGATGTTGAATCCAATTGTAACGGGCATTCGATTCACCTTCGGCAAACGAGCCGTCCGATTTCATTTGCGCCTGTTCGGCGCGCAGAGCCAGTAACAGTTTTTGATCCACCTGGTCGCGCAACTGGGCAAACATGAACCCGTCAGTATCGAACAGCATTCTGGTCAGCGCAAACCTTCGCAAACCACAATCGTCTGGACACGCCGATTCCAGCCGCTTGATCCGTTCTCTCAACTCGTCGCGAAACGGGTCGTGAATCACAGACGGAGATTGACTGATCGCCTTGCCGATTTGCTGTTTCAGCATTCCCAAGCCATTCCCACGATTGGCCTGCAGTGAAACAACGGGAACACCCAGGATTCGACTCAAGGCGTCGACGTCGATCGAAAGCCCCTGTCGTCCAGCGACATCTGTCATATTCAGCGCAACGATCGTAGGCAAATGCAATTCAAGTATCTGGCTGGTCAGGAACAGATTGCGTTCGAGGTTCGACGCATCGACAACACAAACAATCACGTCGGGTGCGGCTTGGGCGGGCGGGTTGCCAAGCAGCACATTGACCGACAACATTTCGTCCGGTGTCGAGGGAGCTAGACTGTACGTACCGGGCAAATCGATCAACTCGTACGATTGGCCATTGAGGAAAAAATTGCCAGTTCGTTTTTCGACGGTGACGCCTGGATAATTGCCTGTATGCTGATTCAGCCCAGCAAGCGCGTTAAAAATCGTCGATTTACCTGTATTGGGATTTCCCAATAGGGCAATCGTAATCGCTTTGGAGGGCGCCGGTTTCGTTGCGACAGATTCGGTAGGTGACATTGAATCCATGGATGCCAGACCCAATGTTCAGGACGGAACCCGCATCACCAACACATTCAATTGCCCCGCTGTTCTCAAGCACATCTGTGAACAGCCGAATCGGAAGATGCAGGGATGACCTTTTCGAACCCCGCAAACCTCCACGCCGGCACGAATCCCGAGTGCCGACAACCGAGCAACCTCGTCGTCGTGTCCAACGAGTGATGTAACTCGTCCTTTTTCACCTTTTTTCAGAAACTGAATGAGGATTGGTTTGGAATTTGCGGTCATTATTTGCGTCGAACGATTAATTCAGCTACTCTTTATTGAGAATCAGTATCAAGAGCATAGCAAACTTTACATAATTTAACAATTGGTCTGGAACCAAGGAAGGCGGAAATTAGCGGAAAAAATTGAACGTCGTTGAACGTCTGTTAGGGCGTTCATTGAAAAAATTGCTTAATTCAATTAATTCCGCTGGTCTCAGGAGGTTTTAAACATTTCAAAACTAATATTGGAAATGTCTGATTTGTTCGCCGGCAGAGCCGATCGAAGTCATGGCATCGATGCCGATTTCCAGATGTGTTTCCGACCATTTGTCGCTGACCGCCCGATCTGATTCTTCCGTTTTCACGCCGTCTGGAGTCGTCGGCACATCGCTGATAAGCAGCAGCGCACCGCGCGCGATCTGGTTGAAATGTCCGACGATGAACAACGTTGCGGTTTCCATATCGATCCCAATGCAGGTCATCATTTCCAGTCGTTCGCGAAACGCAATATCGTGTTCCCATAGCCGCCGGTTGGCCGTGTACACGACTCCAGTTCGATACTCCAGTTTTCGTTGGAGAATCCGATCCGAGACAAATTTGTGTAACTTAAAGGATGGCAGGGCCGGAACTTCGGGTGGGAAATAGTCATTGCTGGTCCCTTCGCCACGAATCGCAGCGATTGGCAGGATGAAGTGCCCGATCTCGGACGTCAATTTCAAGCCGCCGCATTTGCCCAGAAACAACACTCCTTTGGGCATTCTGGCCAGCAATAAATCCATGATGGTCGCCGCATTGGCCGACCCGATCCCAAAATTGATAATCGTCAGCCCCTGGCTGTTCGATGCGGCCTGCATCGGCTTGCCGATGCCACAGATATCGCAACCGAATTTTTCGGCGAACCGCCGGACGTAGTCATGGAAATTGGTCAACAGGATGTAGTCACCGAATTTGTCCAGCGACATCCCGGTGTATCTCGGAAGCCAATTCTGTGCGATTTTCAATCGTTCGATAGTCTGTGTCATGAAACCCGTCCATTGCCGTCAGCATTGTCCAATTCCCAAGCCGCCTTTTTCCTCAGCATCAGTGCCCGCTCAATACAAATCGCCGCTTCATCCAGATACCCGTCTGCAGCCGCCGACCACGTTCGATGGATCGTTCGCTCGCCGGCAGCAAATTTGCTCATCACGTCGGCGAACTTCTGCAGTCCGTGCTCGGCTACGATACTTCCTCGGCCATCCCCAAAAATCCGCAGGTCATCGGCCAGTGTTTCCGGTCCGGGCTTGCGGCTGAGGATAAACAGCGCGGGGAGCGTAAACATGATCCCCGATGACGCACCGTTAACGGCCGATGCAATGGTTTGATTGATTTTGTTTTCAAGAATACTTGTTCGGCCCATCAGTCCGCGAAGAATCCCCCAGCCCAGAATCGCTGCCAGCTCAGAGCCTTCGATGGAAAAGCCAGGTTTCAGCGCGGCGTAGCTGATCGAGATGGCGATCAGAATTCCGAGGAACCAGCCGACAATAACTGCAGTCCAGGTGAATTCCGGGTACGGGCCTCGACGAATGATTTCGCCGTTGATCCGCTCGACTTCAAGTTTGTGCTTTGACATGCCGCGCCCGCCCGCTGGGTCCCGAATTGAGCAGGCATTCTAATGGAAACCAATTGCAACTTGAAAGGCGGATCGGCAGGCTTACCTCCGGTTGATCATTGTCCCCATGCGAAGTTCTCCAGCAACCACTCTGTTTGACCAAGTCGTATCCGTGTCCGACACCCAGCCACCTTTGTTGTCCGGCCACGATTTGTTGTAATATTGGCGAAACCGTCAGCGGTCAGCGAACAGCCAGAGCAATAGGAACTTGATGAGGAACTTGATGAAAAAAATATACCTCGACTACAACGCCACGACGCCGGTCGCTCCCAGTGTGTTCGAGGCGATGCGTCCGTTTTTTTCCGAGCATTATGGCAACCCCTCCAGCTCTCACACGCTGGGACGGGCGGCGGCGGAGGCGATTGAAGATGCGCGCGGGCGAACGGCCAGTTTGTTGAGCTGTAATCCGAACGAGATTATTTTCACGGGCAGTGGAACCGAATCGAATAATTTTGCGCTCAAGGGGACCATGTTCCAATCCGCTGGAGTACCGGGTGGCCACATGATCATTTCGGCAATCGAACACCCGGCGATTCTGCAGCCGGCCCTGTTTATGGAACGGCTGGGGTTCGACTTGACTATTGTGGGTTGTGATTCAAACGGTGTCGTCGATCCGGACGATGTGCAGGCCGCGATTCGACCCGATAC
>JBGSXT010000411.1:0-1608 GCA_041751295.1 Mariniblastus sp. | reverse complement strand
TGCAGGACTGGTGGTCATCGTGCTGTTTCTGTTTTTATTGAATTTTCGCACGACGTTCATCACGTTGACGGCGATCCCTTTGTCGTTGGTCATCACCACTCTCGTTTTCCGGCTGATTGGATATCTGACGGACACGTCATTGACCATCAACGTGATGACGCTGGGCGGAATCGCGGTGGCCATGGGAGAACTGGTCGACGACGCGATTGTGGATGTTGAGAATATTTTCAGACGACTGAAAGAGAATTTTCGATTGAAGATTGATGATTGTCGATTGGAAAAAGTGACATCTGAAAATCGTCAATCAAAAATCGAATATCGAAAATCAAACATTCAGGTTGTTTATGAGGCCAGCCGTGAGATTCGCAGCGCCATTGTTTTCGGAACGATCGTTGTCATTCTTGTCTTCCTGCCCCTGTTTGCCATTTCGGGAGTTGCCGGGCGTCTGTTTGAACCGCTGGGTGTCGCCTACATCGTTTCGATTCTGTCTTCGTTGCTGGTTTCGTTAACGGTCACTCCCGTTTTGTCGTATTATCTGTTGCCGAACTCGAAGGCAACCCACCGCGTTAAAGACGGATTGTTGTTGCGAATCCTCAAACGAATCGCCAGTTGGTTGATTCGTTTGAGCATGGCGATTCCAGTGCCGCTTGTGTTGGCGACGATGGTCGCTGTCGCATTGGCGGGCTGGCAATTCGCCAGATTGGGCAGCAGCTTTTTACCCGAATTCGATGAAGGGAGTATCCAGGTCAACGTAACCCTGCCGCCTGGCTCGTCGCTGGATGCCTCCAATCAGGTATCGGGAACGATCGACGCCAAGTTCAAGGAATTGCAAAAGAGCTCGACCAATTCCGATGGTGCCATTCTCTACTTCGTCCGCCGTACGGGCAGAGCCGAAATGGACGAACATGCGTCCCCTGTCAATGTCGGCGAGTACATTCTCAGCATGAATCCGGATATTCACCTGCGCCGCGAGGAAATCGTCAAGAAACTGCTTGATGAATTGAGCGAGGAAGTACCAGGCGTCGATATCGAAGTCGAACAGCCCCTTGCCCACCTGATCAGTCACATGGTCTCCGGCGTTTACGCGCAGATTGCCATCAAGATTTTTGGTGACGATTTGGACAAATTGCAGGAACTTGCCAACCGAGCGAAAACAGCCATTCAAGACGTGGAAGGGTTGACCGATCCGATAATCGAGCCGATTCGCCAAACCGATGAACTGCATATCCGGCTGCGTTCAGAAGATTTAGCACTCCACGGAGTGACACGGGCTTACGTCGCAAAAATATTGCAAACGGCACTTCAGGGAGAAGTCGTCTCGCAGGTGCTCGATGGTCAGCGCCGGTTCGATTTATTGATTCGGCTGGAGGAAGAATATCGAACCGACTACGCGACTCTGGCACGTTTACGAATTGATTTGCCCGACGGACGGGGGCAGATTGACTTGGGCGACTTGGCTGACGTTGAAGTGGGAACCGGACCGAATGCGATCAACCGCGAAAACGCCCGTCGCCGCATCGTCATCCGCTGCAATACTCAGGGCCGCGACCTTTCCAGTGCCGTCGCCGAAATTCAACAACGACTGGACAGCCAGCTGAATTTGCCCAC
>JBGSXT010000410.1:0-5782 GCA_041751295.1 Mariniblastus sp. | reverse complement strand
AAGCAACGACGCTTTGATTTTCAGTCAGTCACCGCTGAGCAACGTGAATTCGTTAAGGAACAGCTATTCACTCGACTGCTGCCAGTCGAGGAATCTGTTCCGGAACGGACCAACGCGATATTGGACGAGCAAATCAATTGGATTTCGGCGATTTTGAACGGTGGTTCGATTCGCAACACGGCCGCCAACGCCGCTGAAGCGGTACGGATAGCGGGCCAGGTGCTGGATCAAATCGATCGGCACGAGTGGAAGACCCATTCGACCGGAGACATGCTTTCAGAGCGCGGCAAACCAACGATTTTTGCTTTCCCCGACGAGCTGCCTGTCGAGCTGCGAACGTCACTCACCCGGGCTGCATAGTGTTTTAAGAATCTGTCGTCGATAGATGGTCAAGGAGAAGACAACCACCTTTCACGAGTTCCGCTCGTACGAACTTTCCGTTCCTACAGTAGACCGTATTTAATTTCAGAATCCGCCAGCTGGACAGCGCCATATTTCAGGCAATACATGCACGACGTGCAAGCGAGTGAATGACTTGCGGCAAATCCACTCGCTTGCGCGTCGTGCTTGTATTCGCGACATTTTACGCAGAAAGTGGCGCTGTCCAGCTAGGCAGTTTCCATGTCCGCTTTGGCCGGTTCACCTGGATTCAAGCCGACACTGTTCATCAGCCACAGCAGTACTGGGGCTGCGATAAAAACCGAACTGTAGGTTCCAACGACGACGCCGATACACATTGCAAAAGCGAATCCGTGAATCGCCTCCCCACCGAAGCAGTACAGAATGAAAACCACTACAAAGGTCGTAAATGCCGTCAAGAACGTTCGGCTCAATGTTTGCGAAATACTCACGTTGGCGATTTCCGCATTCAGTTCCGACCGTTTGCCGCGCACTTCCCTCATTCTATCGAAAATCACAATCGTATCATTGATGGAATAACCAATAACTGTCAGCAACGCCGCGATAACTGGCAGACTGATCTTTAAATCGTCAAGCAACAGGAATGGGAACCAGCCGGCAATGTATTGGCTAATTGCGATCGCGCCCAGGACGATCAGTACGTCATGAATCAGAGCAATGACCGCTGCCAGACCGAAAGCAACGTTTTGAAATCGAATCCAGACATAGGCGATGATGCCCAGAAAACTGGCAGCAATTGCCACCAGCGCCTGAATCTGAGTGTCTTTGGCAATTTGGCCTCCGACCGCACTGCTCGTGGGAAAATATGGAGTGGAATTGAAATCAGCCGCCCAGCCCTCGAAAAATTCTTTGGCCTGCTCGCCATCGGGCAAGCTCATTTTCACGGTCCAGTTTTTGGACAGCAGGGAATTGATGGCTGACTCTTCGACCGTGTCAGGCGATGCCAGCTCGATCTGTTCATCAACGATTTCCACTTCGGCCCGATCGCCTGCTGCGATAATAAAGGTTCTCAATTCTTTCCCTGAAACCGGAAATTTGAATTCAAGTGCGGTGGAAATTTCCGAAAGTTTTTGATCGGCCTGGTCGGCTGCGTTATTGTCTGTAACGAGTGAATCGCTGTCCGTATCTGCTGTATCATTCTCCTGCGATATTGTTGGATTCTCCGCCGCTTCGATGGCATCCAGAGACTTGGTTTGATTTTCAACCGTCAATCCATCGCTTTCAGTCGAATTCGATTCGCTGTCCGGCGAATCTGGGGACGATCCTGTGCCCTGTTCATCCTGGAAAGTTGAATTCAGAATTACGATAGGCCTTGTGATGTTTATCGCGGAAAAAATGGACGGTATGTTGCGCCAATGCGCTCCCGTATCCAGGCTATCGGGTTGGGCCTCGGCATTCACCGGCGATTCGGCAACTCTGACATTCAACAGTTCCAACTGGTCCTTGAAAACACGGCCAATCAAGGGTGCCAATTCCTCGTAAGGCGGTTCGCCATCTCCATCGTAACTGGGCAAATTACTGTCGATTTTGAACACGCGATTGGGAAACAGGTCGCTGCTCAACTTGGAGACCGAATACTCAATTTCTTCGTCATTGACATGCAAGTCTTCCGCTTTCAACTTGTCGAGAACGAATTGACGTCCGTCTTGCGAACCGTCAGCGCTCCCTGGTGGCTCGTTAAACACGACTTGCAGCGTGGAACCGCCACGCAAGTCGTGATGCAGAATTTTTTCCTGCAGCCCGAACATCGCTGCGATACCGATGCCGATCAAAATAATGGAGGGAATGCCGGTGAGAAACCGCCAACCGATGAAATCGAACTCCAGTTTGCCGAACATGCGGGTCATGTTTAAACCTGTGATCCAGCGTTTCCGTTCCCAGATATCAAAAATCGTCCGCGAGCAGTAAATCGCTGTGAACATACTGATCAGAATTCCGAGAATCAGAGTCACCGAAAAGCCCTTGATCTGCTCCGTACCAATGACATATAGCACGATCGCGGTAATCAATGTAGTGACGTTCGCGTCCACGATGGTTGTGGTCGCTTTGTCGAAACCATTTCGAATCGCCATCCGAAGAGCCGCCCCCTTATCCAGTTCTTCGCGAATTCTTTCAAAGATCAGAATATTCGCGTCGACTGACATCCCGATGGTCAACACCAGACCGGCAAGGCCTGTCAGCGTCAGTGGCTGTTGAATCGCCATCACCAGGGCCATGATAAATACCAGATTCAACAGCAATGCGATCATGGCGACAATTCCGGCAAATCGATAGTAGATCACCATGAATATCAGCACCAGGATGAACGACGCTCCGATCGCTATCAGTCCTTTTTCTTTCAGCTCCTGCCCCAGCGCCGATTCTATAAACTGGCTGCTGATTGGATTGTCGTTGAGAGCCACATCAATATTTCCCGAACGGAGACTGATAATCAGATCGTCAATTTCTTGTCGGGAAAAATTGCCGGTGATGCGACCGCTGGTTGAAATCGTATCCTCCAGGTAGGGCGCGGTATGAACCTGATTGTCCAGCACAATTGCCATTCGATACTTGCCTTCAGCGTCCTCCTTATGTTCCCAAGTGAAGTCGAACATCCGACTGGATCCTTCCGCAGTCATTTCGAAATTGACACTGTCACGTCCCACCTCGTCAATTCCGATCTTCAACGCATTGGCGTTCAAGTGTTTGCCCTCGACACGCATCGACTCCGAATCGGGTTCCATCAACAGAATCTGCGGTGAACCTTGATGATTTTCCTGCCACCAGGCCGTAAATTGTTCGGCAGCTATTTCTTCATCGCGCGACGTGATCGGAATCGTGTCGATCGGCACCAGTCGACCCGTTCGACTGTCGCGCAGCAATTGGCTGCTATCCGGAATCATTTTGTAAGCAATCAGCGATTGGCCTTTGTCGTCCTCCAAAGCCAGGCTGAACCACCTCGCCAAAGGTAATTTCCGTTCCTGGCCATCAATGGTCCTGATCACTTCGCCGACATTTCTTGACAGACTTCCCGCTGCCGCCAGTTCGGTTGCCAATCGGCGGGCCTCATTGTGCTTGCTGAACTGTCGCTCGGCCATGATCAGGAATTGCAACTTGCCCGTCTTGACCAAACGGGTCCAAATCTCATCCGCTTCCGCTTTGCTGTTCGTCGGAATCGTGACTTCAATTTTGTCGGTTCCCAGCGGCCGGATCATGATTTCACTGGTGCCCGCCGGATCAACCCGGCGCAACAGGATCGGGATAATCTGTTCGGCAGTCGTTGTTGTCTGTGCCAGAAACAAATCTTCTTCCGGTTCTTCGCTGTCCAGATTCAACGAGCCGATCATGTTGATCCCACCGCGCAGATCGATGCCGAATCGAGGCGTGAAATTGTTGGCCGCCAGAATCATGAAGGCGATGGCGATGCTTCCCAGGATCACGGAAAGCCTTGTCCCATACTCCTCCATTCGGATTTTTTTAGCGATAAAGTGACCGAGAAAAATCGCCAGTGCGATCACTGCAATCAGCGACAGGAATACCAGCACGCCCTGGCTCACGAATCGGTAGATGCCTGTCGGCCCATTCGAATCAATCTGGGCCAGCAGGCCGATGAACGAAGTGCAGGTCGCGAACGCCGTATCGGAAATACGGCTTGAAATCGAATCCAACATCTGTGTTTGTCCCAAAATGAACTTGTCAGGAAAGTTGTCGCGCACGCCAATCCCGGCCAATGCGCGGGCAAATCAGTCACTTTTTTTCTCTTCACCCGTCAGGACGCGAATCACCGATTTTTTCAGGATTTTCATTTTGGTATTTGTATTTTCGTCGACTCGAATGGTAATGATCTCACCGCCGTCGCGAATGTTGACAATCGTACCCAGGATGCCGCCCGCTGTGACTACTTCGTCATTCTTTTTCAGCTTGTCCAACATGTCGGAAGTTTTGGCCTGATCTCTCTGTTGCTGTTTCGGCAACATGAACAGGAAATACAGCACCATCACGACCATCATCGCGGGCAGAAAATATCCCATGCCCTCAAATAGTCCACCGCCGCCGTTGGCCGGAACCTCAGGAAGCGCTTCAGCCGCTTCCCCGCTGCCACCACCAGGTCGAACCTGAATAGCGAGCAACCAACATGCGTAATACAATGATGCCATCGTTAAACGTCTCGGGGATTGATTTCAGATACCGGGTCAATTGCGACCGAACGGTACGGCGACAGTCACCTGCGGCCATCGTCACCTGAATTCGCGAGTCACTCCTGAGTTCTAAAACAAATACGTCAATCCAGAATCGGAAACCCAAATCAAACTCCACTTATTCAGCGGAATAATTGACGGAAAATCTTTCGATAATCTTAAATCCTGGACTGGTTACCAACAAGTCCAACTTGGGCGTTTGGCCGATTCGAATGTTCCATACAGTTCAGGTGACCGCTGGCTGGCTTTCGTCACGCCAGCCACTCATCCGACGTTTGAACAGCTCCAAGAAGCAGTCGGCAGTGATCGCTGCCCGCACTTCGGCCATCAGGCGATGATAGTAGGCCAAATTGTGCATCGAAAGCAAAATCGGCCCCAGCATTTCTCCAGCCACAAACAAATGCCTGATGTAGGCACGACTCAATTGAGACTGATCGTAATCGAGACCGATCTGGAGTGGAGCGGAATCGAATCGATGTTTCAGATTTCGCAGTTTGAGCGGTCCGTGATCGGTAAACGCCATGCCATTGCGGCCGTTTCTGGTCGGCATGACGCAGTCAAACATATCGACGCCCCGCCGAATCGATTCCATCAAATCCTCGGGACGGCCAACTCCCATTAGATACCTTGGCTTAAGCTTTGGTAAATGCGGTTCGGTCACTTCGATGGTCGCGTACATTTCCGCAGGTTGCTCGCCAACGCTGAGGCCACCGATCGCATAACCGGGAAAACCAATTTCGCCCAATTGTTCCGCGGATCGGCGCCTCAACACCGGATTCAATCCGCCTTGCACAATTCCGAACTGAATCTGATCCAGGCGACTGTGTGCATCGCGACAGCGGCGTGCCCATCGCGTTGTTCGTTCACAGGCATCTTCGATTTCTGAGTGACTTGATGGAAGTTGGACCACGTGATCCAAGACCATCGCAATGTCCGATCCCAACTGTTCCTGAATTGCGACACTGCTTTCCGGTGTCAATTCCATTTCCGAGCCATCAATATGCGACCGGAACTTCGCACCCCGTTCGCTGATTTTTGTCAACTGCGGCAAGCTGAACAACTGGAAGCCGCCACTGTCGGTCAGAATCGGCCGATGCCATCCCATGAAGGCGTGCAGCCCGCCCATTCGCGCGACAACTTCGGCACCAGGGCGGAGCGCCAAATGGTAGGTGTTGCCCAGAATG
>JBGSXT010000409.1:0-4841 GCA_041751295.1 Mariniblastus sp. | reverse complement strand
TTCAAGTGCCGCATGGGAAATCACTTTGATCGCCACCTGCCGAACCAATTTCTCATCGATCGCCAGAAACACCGAACCCATCCCGCCCTGGCCCAACTTGTGCAGGATTCTGTAACCAGGAACGTCGATCGATGTCCGCTTGTCCGACTTGCGCTGCCGCTGGCCTGCCTCGTCCCCAGCGCCATCCTGTTCAAAAGCGGTTTGCTGGACGGTGTTGGCGATCGTTCGCAAATCGTCCGCATCGGCATCGGTCGAAGCGGACCGGTTCAGTTCATTGACCACCACCGTCGGATCAGTCTGTTTTTTCTGTTTATCCATTGAGCCAGCCCGGTCTGTTTTCCTTCCATTGTACTCGCGGCAGCTGGCAATGTCTTACAAGTCCGTTCAAAAACTGTCGGTAGCGCGATAGGCATCAATGACCGCCTGTTCCCCTGCCGCACCCCCTTTGGAATTCCCGTGCTCCATGCCTACGACTCCTTCGAATCCCTTACTGTGAATGTGTCCGAATACGTTTTTGTAGTTGATTTCGCCCGTGCCCGGTTCGTTGCGACCTGGATTGTCTCCGCACTGGAAACAACCGATCTCGTCCCAACAGCGATCGATATTGGGAATCAGGTTCCCCTCGGTGATTTGCTGGTGATAAATATCGAACAGTATTTTGCACGATGGATGGTCGACCGCCTTGCAGATCGCATAGGCCTGTGGCGAACCTTGCAGAAACACACCACCATGGTTGGCGTACCAGTTCAATGGTTCCAAAACCATCACCAGGTTTTCGGGTTCGAGGATTTCACAACATCGACGCAACAATTCGATCGCATTGGCCGTTTGGTATCCGACTGCCAATCGCCCGCTCTGGCGTTCATCCATGCTGCCCGGCACGACGGTCATCCACTTCGCGTTGACCCGTTTGGCGACATCAATCGAATCGCGAATTTCCATTTGAACGGAATCCCAGACCGCTGCGTCCTTAACGGCAAACGTCGGCTGGCCAAATGAAGCGTGCGCGACAAACACGCCCATCGCCATGTTCAAGTCCTGCATCGTCCGACCGATCTGTTTCTGCAGTTCGACGGGGCGCCCTTTCATGCCGTTATCTTCCCAAGCGGTGAATCCCTGATCAGCGGCAAATTTCAACTGATCGATCGGATCCTCGCCGGCAAGATTGGCGAACATTCCAAAATGCGGAGCGTACTTCAATTTGAAGTTCCTGACTGGCTCCTTCTCCTGGTCAGGCAACCGCTGTAATCCGGATGCTCCGACTGCAATGGTACAGCTGGCGGCCGCCATACTGCCGGTAATAAAATCCCGTCGTTTCATTTTTGGTTCCCATTGATTCGAAAGTTTTCCCCATTGCCAGTGTAATCGTCCGGTCCCTGTGATTCGAGTGGCTCCGATCTGTCGGGAGTGAAAGACGGGAGATTGATTCTATCGCAGCGAACGTCAATTCGGCAGGCTCGTGATGTGAGCAGATCGCTTCGTCCCGCTACGACAAAACCGTCACTGATCCCGGTTTCAAATCCGCCAAAAATGCAATTAACTGCGGTACAAGCGGACTGATGTTTTCGATCGTATTGGATCGAACGCGCAAAACGACCACGGCCAGCCGTCCCGCCGCGAGTTGTGTTTGATTCACGAGGTTTTTATCGACGGTGATGAAAAGATCAAACTCGCCGGCCACGTCGAGCAAACGGCCGTTGCTCAGGCCCAACCAATTCATCTGGCGGACCGTCCGCACGTCATGACCGGGAAGGAACTTGGCCAGCCGCAGGGGAAGACATTCATCGAGCAGGATTTTCATCCGGAATTCTCAGCCAGAAGATCGCGAGCTTCTTCCAATCCCTGGATTGCCTGCTCTCTTTTTACTGACGGAAAATCGTCCAGGAACTCATCGATCGAGTAGCCACCTTCGAGGTAGTCGATCAGATTTTGAAGCGGAACGCGAGTGCCCTTGAAGACCACTACACCGCCAAGTATCTCTGGATCGGAATGAAAAACTGAGCTTTTGTTCATATCGTTATTGTACAGTCAGGGCGTGCCGCAATGGATCAGGTGTACCTTGGTCAAAAAGCACACGCATTGTTTCCACCCGTCAGGTCGTCGTGAGGCTCTGTTCCGCGAAATCCAACACGGCTACGACTTGCTCGCGGGCGACACCTGGAAACCACTCGAGAAAATCACCAACCGAGGCGCCGTCTTCAAGATTCTCAAAGAGCGCCTTCACAGGCACACGAGTCCCTCGGAATACCCACGCACCACTCATTTTGACGGCGGAACGCTCGACAGCGGAACAGTTACTCCATTCAAGCATCGTCATGGAACACCTACAGAGCTTTTATTCATGCAGCTATTGTACCATCTCGGAAGTAGCCAGAGCAATATTCTCTCAATCGCGTCGACTACACGAGTGCTTGATTGGCATGTTTTGTGAAATGTTTAATTGAAAAAATGAAATTCGGGCAAGTCAACCAATCAGACTCTCCGCTGCCGATTCACCAGTTGCAATGGCACCTTCCATGAAGCCCTGCCAATCGGCAAGATGCTCCCCGGCAAACAGGACTTTGCCATGGGACCGCTGCAGAATCGGTCGAATTTCAAACCATTGGCCCGGGCGGTACAGTGCGTAGGCGCCGTCGGTGAAGGGGTCGCGCTGCCACGCATACGAAGCGATGCGATGGGCGAGTGCGGGAGCCGCCGCGTTGAAGTCGGCCAAATCATCGGAAATGATTTTCATTCGACGGTCATCCGATTGTGAGGCCAGTATGTCCGCTTTTTCCCCGATCGCATAACTCGTCAGAATCCCTTCGCTGCCCGGCTGATTCTGTGTGCTATGAAAGTAAAAGTGGGACGTGACATCCGAAACCATCGAGAAATTTTCCGCCTCCCAGAAACGTTCGCGATACAGGATCGAGTTTTTCGAAATACGGGCGTAAACCAACTGCTCCGCAGCTGCGTACTGATCGCCGGGCAATGGCGGATCAAATTTGATCTTTAGCAGGGACTGAATCGGAACCGTACATATCACTGCGTCGGCTGTGAAGTCCCGATTTCCTGTTTTGACAACGACTCTTCCATTGGACTGCTGGATTTCCATAACGGCCGTCCCGGTAAGAATGTTGTCGCGACCGATTCGTTTAACGAATTCTTCCACCAGGCGGGAATTTCCGCCGGTCATTTTGAAGTCCATTTCATTCCTCGGACTCGATTCCGCATATTCAGCCATCGCACCATAGGCCGATACATGCCGAATCGATTCGCCAAAATCGGTACTATCCATCAGATCACGGATGATCAGATCGTCCTGACTGAAGCCGATTTTCTCAAGATAGTTCCACCAATCCAGCCTGTCCAAATCCCTGGCCTGGTTTTCGTCCAGCATCTTGAATGCCTGTTTGGCTCCTTCAAACGCGGTCTTGGCTTGCCCGGAAAATCCCCATGTGCCGGGGCGCGAGACATTCCCATTTCTCAACAGGTAATCATCGAATTGGTGTTTCTGCAATGGGATCTGAAAATCGTGACAGAGCGCCTTCATGCGTTCGTGACTTTCCCCAATCCACTCGGCTCCCAATTCACAAACCAGATTTTTGTTTTCGGGAAAGGAGTACGAAAACACGCGACCACCAACGCGCCCGCGGGCTTCGAGCAATGTCACCTTCCAACCGGCATTCAACAATCTAAATGCAGCGGCCAAACCGGAAAAACCAGCGCCGACGATCACGCAGGTGTGCCGGACCTGGTCCCGATTCGAACCCTTTAGACGAAGGCCAGGCAGCCCGGCCAGAGCGGCTGTTGAACCAAGCTGTTTAACGAATTGGCGACGGCTTGTTTTGACTGGTATCATGCATTTCATCTTGACACGTATTCACTTTAAGCCGCAATGGGTAGTTTTGCTGATTTGCGGCATCGCTATCGGCCTTTCGCCGATCGATGGTCGTTGGTTTATAATAGCCGCGGTGGGATCATTGGGGTCGCCCGGCTGGTACTTTGTTTCAGTCACGGATGAATAGTATGAGCAGTCCTGGAGAGTTTATACGGCGAGTTCGATCGATGCTGCACGATGCGGAAATCGATTTCGCGATCACTTCCGGCCAGGCCTGCGTCTATTTTGGTGTTCAACAGACGACCAGGGGCAGCGACTGGATCATCGCCCCGGATGGTCTGTCCAAGCTGAAATATTGGTTGACTGCCGTGAATGCTGCCGGAACGTTCGCCGTGTCCTATCGATCCGTTTGCGGTGCGCCTGTGGAGCAGCAGTTTCTTGGAAACGGTTGGACGAGCCATTTGCTGGTCACGGACGCCGACTCCGACCAGCACCCCGTCGATTTTTTCGGCAAACCACCCCGCGTTATACAACTGGACCGGGACGGGTCCGAGCCCGACTTTGCCTCCCGCAACGTGGTCGCCCGAATGAAAAAGACGGACCGGGAAAAGGACTGGCCCTTTGTTGTTGCCCTCGCTCAGCAGGCCTTTACCGCCGGCGATCTGCGAGCGGTATTGCATGGTACGAATCCGCAGTGGTTGATGGAATCGTGGAAGTCCGTCCCCGAAAGCCTGCACGACGATTTTTTCCGCCAACGGCCATTGCTCAGGCTGGTCAATTCGAATCCGGACAGGCTGCGCCGCGCGATGGCCATTGAAAAACAGCTCTGGATGTCGGTCAACCGCCAGCGGTACAGAGTTTATCAACTGGCCTGGAAGGAATTTTTTCGACAGTGGCGGCGCGAACCGGAATTCAGTTGGCCGCCGGACTTGCCTTTTTCGGATCAACATCTATTGTTGGTCAACGCAGCCAGGAATTACGGGCTGCCCGAATGCCCTCTCAGTGATTCGGCGCGGCAGCG
>JBGSXT010000408.1:0-6356 GCA_041751295.1 Mariniblastus sp. | reverse complement strand
TATTCGAGCAGCCACTCCCGGGCGTGATATGCCAGGGGCCGCCTCTCCTCCACTTGTCCTGCCGTCTCGCGAAACTCGCAACCGATGCCCACACTCTCGCCGCAGGTCCTGAACGACAGGTACGCGCTACTGCCGGATCCCATCGGTATCGGTGGAGGATCGGTCGTATACCATGCCGCCGACCTGCGGAACGGCCTGACGCGCGTCGCCGTCACAGACATTTGACAGGTGCAGCAGAGCATCGTCATCAAACTGAACGTTCTCGTTCCCCAGCCCCCGTTCCCGATCAACGAGCGCCATCGACAGCAATTGCCGAATTTCGTCAACATGCAGCGGTTCAAATTGAAAGATGGTACTCCGGCTGACGAGAGCCCCAATAACCGCAAAAAATGGATTTGAAGTCGTCGCACCGATCAAGGTCACGATTCCCTCCTCAACATCGGCCAGCAGTGCATCCTGTTGCGCTTTGTTAAATCGATGGATTTCGTCAATGAACAGCAACGTTCCCGGCCCGCCGGTCGCCAATTGATCGCGAGCCTGTTTCAGTATGACCCGCAAATCGTTGACGCCATGCATGATCGCACTCAGCTGGGCAAACTGGCGGTTCGTTGCAGTCGCCAGAATTCGAGCCAACGACGTTTTGCCTGTTCCCGGCGGTCCATAGAAGATGACACTGCCCAGTTGATCCGCTTCCACCAACCTGCGCAACAGCCTGTCCGGGCCGAGAAAATGCTGTTGGCCGACAAACTCGTCGAGCGATCGGGGCCGCATCCGAGCAGCCAAAGGTTTGGCCCGTTCCAGGTTGGCCTTTTCTGTCGAATCGAACAGCGACATGACCCCAGCCCTTGAATGTCTTTGAGATTGATAAACTCAAGTTTCCTGAGTGTAACCGATTGAACCTTGATGTGGGACTGACCGGCCATGCATAGTCGCGGTAAAGTAGGGAGGACTAGGCGACTTTCAGTCTGCCGAATAAATGCATCGCCGACTGAAAAACTGATTTCCCGATATTCCGTGACAACAGAACAATTGGTATCCCATGAATTCCCATCCCGAAATTGATGCACCCCTGACAATAACGGTCCCGATCCAATGGGGTGACCAGGACATGTTTGGCCACGTTAACAACGTGCATTTTCTCCGCTGGTTCGAATCGGCGCGAATTGAGTATTTGCAGCGATGTGGAGCGCGCATGTCAAACGCCGACGTAGGGCCGATTCTGGCTGCTATTCAATGCGACTATCTGAAACAGGTCAAATTCCCCGATACGATTACCGTGGGGGCAACTTTGGCATCGATTGGCAATTCCAGCCTGACGATCAAGCATGAATTGTGGAGCGACCACCATGCCGCCATCGCTGCCCGCGGCCAATCGGTGGTCGTCATGTTCAATTACCATCAGCAGAAGCCAGTTCGCATTCCCGCCGAAATTCGAGCGCGCATATCTGAAATCGAGGGCCAATAACCGGGAATTCCATTTCGCCCAGAGTTGCCGAATCCAACTGGCTAAAATTTTTCAAATAATTCTGCGGGTGCGTCGAATACCAACCTGCGCTTCCACGAAGTTTTGCTTCCACGAAGTTTTTTTGCAGGCCTAACGACACAGGATCAAAGATGTCAACTACAACCTGGCCCCCGATCAAGCAGAACATGAAATACGTTTCAGTCGTCCCGACTGATACGCACTCCAAAGTTGTTGGTTACTTGTTGTGGTTTTTTTTCGGATTGGTGGGCGGGCACCGCTTTTATTACGGCCGACCGCTGTCAGGAGTCATCTGGTTCTTTACTTTGGGACTTTTGGGAATCGGATGGTTGATCGACTTGTTCCTGATTCCAGGCATGGACGAGGAAGCTGATTTGCGTTTTCATCCAGGTGCCACCGATTACAACATAACGTGGGCGTTGCTGTGGGTATTTGGCGTGTTCGGCCTGCACCGCCTATATCAGGGAAAAATCATTACCGGCATCTTGTTTGCGTTGACCGGCGGATTGTTTTTAGTCGGCTACATTTATGACGTCCTGACACTCAATGAACAGATCAGCGAAGACAACTCGCGTATCCCACAACAGGCGGCTTATTTCTAGTGCTTTGCTTCGCTTACAAATTGGGGTAAGCCGTTTTGGCGCTCGCTGCGGTTTCGTTGACAACAACGCTGGCTAGTGCCAAAACGGCTCAAGGAACCAACTCGAACTCATACTGCGCACGCACGTTCAGGACTGGCGAAGTCGGACTATACAACCGAGAAATAGTTTTCTGCGGCGAAGTCGAATCCTTCGTCTGACAGAATGATCGGCTTTCTCTGGTACAGGCAGTAGTTCCGGATCTGCAACAGCAGGTCGCGAGGATGGCAATTGCGAAAAGGCCGACCGATGGGCAAATAGTGTTTTTCAATCAGCCGCTTGATCATCGCCGGCTTCCACTCGAAATTGTAGGAATTGCACATGATTTCGAACAGCCTTACGAAATTTTCCATGGACGGATCTGGAACCTCAATTTTATAGGGGATGCGACGCAGGAATGCATCGTCAACCAGATCTTTTGGTTCAAGATTGGTCGAAAAGATCACTAGCTGATCGAACGGGACCTGAATTTTCTTGCCATTACTGGTATTCAGATAGTCGTAGCGTTTTTCCAGCGGAACGATCCACCGATTCAGTAATTCATCGACACTCATCCGTTGGCGACCGAAGTCGTCAATAACCAGTGTTCCGCAGTTGCTCTTCATCTGTATCGGAGCTTCACTGATCCCGGTCAATGGGTTGTAGGTAATTTCCAAATGCTGCATTGTCAATTCGCCTCCCACAACAATCGTTGGACGCTCGATGCGTATCCAGCGTTTGTCGATTGAGTTGTCCGAAAGCAGGCCTTCCATTCGTTCGATCGGTGCAGCAACATGGCTCATTGGGTCAAACAGCCGAATAATGTCCCGATCGATCGTAATTGCTTTGGGAATCCAGATGTATTTTCCGAACGCTGCGGTCACCCGTTCGGCAATGCTGGTTTTTCCGTTGCCGGGGTACCCGAACAGAAACATCCCTTTTCCGCTGTTTACGGCTGGCCCCAGTTTCATCATCATGGCAGGGTCGATCAACAGATCGGAAAACGCCCGCTTCAGATCCGCCTCTGTCGGATTCTGGTCGTTCATCGTCTGGGCGTTGACGCTGGCAACGTATTGTTGGAATGTTACAGGTGCGCTGCCAAAGTACGAACAGAATTCATTGAACCTTTTACCCCGTTCGCGCCCCAGTTCGGTCAGCTTGCAAACGTAGTCGTTCAGGGCCGTCTGACCAATGTAACCCAGCACCTGTTCCTTTTTCATATAAGTGATGATGCCCTCGATCAGGTTTAATGGAATCGCAATCTGTTCGGCGATTTCACGAACCGTCGATTCCCCGCGTGCCAGCAGAAACTTCACGATCAATTCTTCAATGGAAGTTTCAGAAATGCCAAGCTCCTGAATCGAGCGGGGCGTTCTGGGGTAGAACTCAAGTTCGCATTCGGAAGTGGATTGCGAAACGGAACGTTCGAGTTTGCCAGCAGAGGAACCGGTTTTTTCGTCCGCCATGCCGTTGATTCGGTCCAGCAGCGCATCCAAGCGGATTTCCGCATCGTTTGAAATTGATTTGGTCGCCAATGTCGCTTCAGTCATCGCTATTTCCTTTTAGGTTCGCCCAAAAAACTCGATATTTGCCAACCTGTTAGAACTTGGTATCCGGGTATCCGCAGAGAAGACTAGGTCGCAAAAAAACCAGAAGCAACAAAACAGCCGAAATCGGCTCATGGGATCAGGCTCCAACTGGTTTGCGCATGGGGACATGACGATTTTGACGATAATCCAATTTACATGCAGAGGTTCGGATTATTCGCAACCGTTTTGCATTCCACAGGATGCGACATGCCGGCATCAGTCGTGCGCGCGCCTGAACGGAGCACGGTTGCTTTCGCAGACAGGAGAAGAAAATTTAATTCTCAGACCAGCAGCGCGCCGGAAAAAATGGTCTTCGCATGTCCGCCAAGAAATACGCGTTTGCCATCAACGCGAACCGAAATGCATCCTCCGCGAGTCGAAGCCTGAAAGGCACGCAATTCCGTTTTGCCAAGAATCTCTGACCAGTACGGAGCCAGCATGGTATGTGCCGAACCCGTCACTGGATCCTCGTCGATGCCGAATCGGGGCGCGAAAAATCGCGAGACAAAATCGAATTCCCTTGATTCACTGACGGCAGTCACGGCAACTCCTCGGACATCGACATTCCGCAACGCGCGAAAATCCGGCTGCAATTGTTTGACGATCGATTCCGATTCGACTTGAACGACGACGTCCGACGCTCCAAAACCCACGAAAACCGGATTGACAATTCCCAAAGACTCCAGCATTCCGTCGGGCGCAGAAACTTCTACAGGCCTGTTGGACGGAAAATCCATTTCGATTCGATCACCAATTTTCCGAGCCGTCAGTTTTCCGCTCAGGGACTGAAACACGGCTGCTTGTTTAGCGTCCAATCGGCCTGCCAGCCACAGGACGTGGGAAGCCGCCAACGTGGCGTGCCCGCACAATTCAACCTCGGCCACTGGAGTAAACCAGCGCAAGTGGAAGAGTTCATCAGTCGGCCAGACGAATGCGGTTTCCGACAGATTCATTTCGCTGGCAACCGACTGCAACCACGAATCGGGTTTTTGCCGGTCCATCAGGCACACGCAGGCCGGATTTCCCTGAAACGGTTCATCTGCAAACGCATCGACTTGATAGAGCGGAATGGACATTCAAGCTAGGACTTTTTCTTTCTAGGCTTCGCCTTCGCAGATTTCTTTCTGACAGATTTCTTTTTTTCAGCCTTCTGCGGAGCCGTCGCATCCCCTTCAGCCTCCCCGACGGCATCTGATTTTTTCAACTTCCGCGGCGCGAATTCAAATCCGAGTTTTCCGGTCGCATAATCCAGTGTCAGATGGGCAGCGAATCGACGTCCCTTTTTCGACATGAACCCGGGCATCAGATCGGTTTTGCCCTCGGCAAATAGTTTGATACCCTGGGCACTGGGAATTTCTTTTTGCAGGATCGTCTTGCTGACCCGCACTCCCCGCTCGTCCACTTCGGTCGCCATCTGCGGAGCAAGAAAGGCTTTTTCCGTTTCATAGACCTTGACCAGTTTACCGGTTCCATCACCTCGAGGGGCCTGACAGATCACCTGCTGGTCACTCAGATTCTTCAATTCATTCTCGCGTGCATCGTCTCCTTCAAAGATAAACCCGACTTTCCACGTTTTTTTTGTTTTCTCAATCGTAAGTTCGGCGGTAAACGGCTGACCAAACCGGTTTTTGAACGATTCGATCGGGCCGACTCTTTTCTCCTTCATCAGGGACCGCGCTTCGTCCTCCGTCAATTCGTGACTGGCGATGTGTTTTTTCAATTTGAAATTGCATTCGGGGTTGTAGCATTCGAATAATCCGTCGGTCTGCCGATGAACCTGGCCGTCGCACTCGGGACAGGGCGCATGCAAATCGGGGAACGGACGGGCGACGATCCCGTCGGCGAATTTGCGAGTCTCTTCCACGATATTGGTCGTCAATTTCTTGATCTCATCCATGAACGATTGGCGATTGAAATTGCCATGTTCCATCTGTTTCAGTTTGTATTCCCATTCACCGGTCATTTCCGGAGAGCCGAGGTCTGTAATACCAATTTTGTGCAGCAGATCGACCAGCGCGAGTCCCTTGTTGGAGACCACCAGATCACGCTTTTGCTGTTCGTGGCGAAAGAGATATTTTTGTCGAATCAAGTTTTCAATAATGGCCGCTCGAGTCGCCGGAGTTCCCAATCCACGCTCACTCATCGCATCCCGCAACTCTTCGTCATCGACCCGCTTGCCCGCCGTTTCCATCGCCGACAGCAGGGTGCTGTCGTTGAATCGTGCCGGTGGCCGTGTTACTTCTTCTTTCAAATCTACGGCAACGACCTGTGCCGTTTCACTGCTGTCGACGGCAACCAATTCATCTTTGTCACCGCCGCTGCCTGCGGTGCGGCCATAGACTTCCAGGTAGCCCGGCTGGACCAACACTTTGCCCGTCGTCAAAAAAGCGTCGTCCGCGACTCGCGTAATTCGCCGCGTCAGTTCAAATTCTGCCGCAGGATAGAAGATTGCCAGAAATCTGCGGACCACCAAATGGTATAATTTTTGAGCACCGTCATCCATTTTGGCTGGCGGAGCGACTCCGGTCGGAATGATCGCGAAGTGGTCACTGACTTTGGAGGAATCGAAAATCCGTTTTGAGGGGGTAACACGGTCGTTGTCCAAAATCCAACTGGCACACTTGGAAAAGACTGCTGGAAACGATTCGCCGGATTTCTGTTTGGCAA
>JBGSXT010000407.1:0-4574 GCA_041751295.1 Mariniblastus sp. | reverse complement strand
GACCTGATCGATCGGCGGGAGACGAATGAAAAGAATCTGCTTTCCCGCCTGTTCAATGCACTGGGATTGGCAAGCACCGTGGGGACCTGGCTGCTGGTGGTGTTGATGGCCGTCTTGATTCTGCTGTACGCCAGCCTGATGTTGCTGGATTCGATCGCCCCACCCTGATTGAAGGTGTCAGTACCTTTTTTGGATGTGCTGCCGGATGGTACTCGAATCCGTTCGATCAACTCGACGACCTCAGGCGGCGGCGGCTTTGTGACGCTCGAAACCGCCAACGTTACGGCGAAATTCAGCAACATGCCGATAGTTCCGATCCCTTGTGGTGAAATGCCGAATGGACGGGACGATTCGGGCAGCAGGGGTTGATCAAAAAACATCGGCAGGACTTTGTGCGTCGTGCACAGCACGATATAAACCATGGTGAACACCAGCCCGACGATCATGCCCAGAACGGCACCGGGACGATTGACCCGTTTGGAAAAGATGCCGAGGAAAATGGCCGGAAAGAAACTTGCTGCCGCGAGGCCGAACGCGAACGCCACGACTTCGCCCACGAATCCAGGCGGATGGATTCCAAAATATCCGGCAACCAGGATGGCGATCAGAATCGCGATCCGGCCAATCATCACCCGCTGGGCTTCGCTCGCGTCAGGAGCAAAATACCGGCAGTACATGTCATGGGCCAGGCTGGAGCTGATGACCAGCAGCAAACCAGCCGCAGTTGAAAGAGCCGCTGCCAGACCTCCTGCGGCCACCAGCGCAATGACCCAGGGGGGCAAGCCGGCGACTTCAGGAGTCGACAACACGATGATGTCTGCATCGATACTGGCCTGTTCGGATTTCCCCTGGTCATTGAGTTTCAGGCTGATTCTGCCGTCACGGTTCAGGTCCTCGAACGACAGCAATCCGGTCCGTTGCCAGCGCGTCGCCCAATCGAGCGGTTTGCCCACCGGCGATACCAGATAGTAAATTGCCAACACCGGGCGAGCCGATGTTCTCGTGCGTTGAATGGCGTCAAAGGCTTTCGTTTTTTGGGTTGGGAATTCAAAAGTTTGATCTTCGCCACCGGTGCTGACCACAATTTTTTCGATCCGCGACTGGTGAATGCTCTGGATCAGGTTATAGCGGGCCATCATGCCCAGGGCGGGAGCTGTCGTGTAAAGTATCGCGATGAAAAAAATCGCCCACGCCGCCGAATAGCGGGCTGCCCGAACATTCCTGACCGTATAGAACCGGACGATGACATGCGGCAAGCCTGCCGTGCCGAACATCAGCGCCGCCGTGATGCAAAAGACATTCAGTTTGGAAAATTTCTGATAGGGCTGGGTGTATTCCTGTTCGCCAAGTTCCAGCAGCGCCTGATTCAGACGTACTGAAATATCACTGAACGCCATCCCAGACTGTGGAATTGAATGGCCGGTCAAGATGCCAGAAATCGCAACGCTGGGAATCACAAAGGCGAGGATCAACACAACATACTGGGCGACCTGAGTCCAGGTAATTCCTTTCATCCCGCCCAGCACGGCAAAAAACGCGACGATTCCCATCCCACAAAACACACCGTAGGTCAGATCAACGGCCAGGAATCGCGAGAACACGATCCCCACTCCTTTCATCTGGCCGGCCACATAAGTCAGCGAAATAAAAATCGCGCAAATTGCCGCGACCACCCGCGCTGTCTCGCTGTAATAGCGTGATCCGATGAAATCAGGCACGGTATAGTGTCCGAATTTCCGCAGGTAAGGCGCAAGTAACAGCGCAAGCAGGACGTACCCGCCAGTCCAGCCCATCAGATAAACAGCTCCATCGCTTCCGGCGAAACTGATCAGCCCAGCCATTCCCAGAAATGACGCCGCGCTCATCCAGTCAGCTGCGGTTGCCGCTCCGTTGGCGATCGCCGGAACGCCCTGGCCGGCCACATAAAATCCGGCGGTTTCGCTGACGCGACTTCGCCAGCCAATGTACAGATACAGCGCAAACGTGATGCCGACAAACGCCCATGTCCAGGGAAGCGCGGGATCACTGACGGCCAGGAATACAACGGTTGCCATCACCTGTCGTCTTTCATGTCGTGCCGCCGATCCAATCGATCCATCGCCAAAGCGTAGACCAGCACGATCAAGACAAACACGAAAATCGATCCCTGCTGTGCGATCCAGAAGCCAAGTCCGACTTGACCAAACTTAAACTCGTTCAACCACTCGATGCCAAAGATACTGCAGCCAAACCCGATCGCAAACCAGACCACCAACAGAAACGAAACAAGTCGCTGGTTGTCGCGCCAATAAAGGCCTGTGCGAGTCAAATTATCCATCAACCATACATCCGCCGGAAGATTTGCGACACCATTGTTGCACAATTCCAATCGTACATAAACATGCCGTTGTAGTGCATCCGAGAGTACCTCGCCTGAATTAAACCGATCGATGATAATCTTGCGACCTTGTATTTCCGTCGTTGGCAATTCATGTCCTCGGTCCATTTGGTGCGTATGACCATCACGATTTTTGTTACCCCTCACGGCAAAATTCAATGCGAGGAAGTTGCGACTGGTCAGAATGGCGATGATGACGCGAAGGATCCGCCGGCGACGCGAGTCCTCGGTCAGGCACTTGCCGGGAAACTGCTGACAGAATTTTCGAGGTCCTCCGTCGATGGACTGCTGTTACTGGCCACTCCGGAATTGGCGGTGCCGTTGCCAATCGAGTTTGTTTTCTGGCGTGATTGGGCGCGACGGTTTTTGAAGGCTGTCTCGCAACTGGATGATCAGCAGACCGCAGCGTTGGAGAAATTGCCGAAAGATAAATCAGAGTCGGCAACCGCAGGTACAAAAGAGGCCGAGGGCAACGGCCTGATTCCCTGTCCAGATGGTCTGGCGCTGGCTGTGTTGGTTTCCGAAGCACCACCGATGCGTGGACTGGAATATCTGGCAGCCGATTGTCTGCGGCACAGCTGGAACGAGCTGGTCCAGCGTTTTCGCGATCGGCTGGTCGAAGCAGATGGAAGTGTGGCCGGATTGCTGCGGAAACTCAACCCCGAGGCCCACACCCTTGGACGGGTAACATTTCATCTGGCTGAGAACAAACGGGACACCGACCGTCCGTTTGCATTTTTAGCAACTTATGCCAACCGACTGTCGGCCAAAGCGCAAGTTCAACACTTGCCGCTGGCGGAAGCGTTGCGGCAATACGCGGGAGCGGGTGATCAGGCAAAATTGGCGGAGCTGTTGATTCCAGTTCGTGAAGCGGCCAATCGGTCCGCGATGGTAAGCCAGTTGCTGAGTTCACGAGCCTTGTTCCAGCCACAAGCCTGGTCGATCAGCCAGGCGTTCGATTTTCTCAGAGAAACACCCACGATGGAGCAAGCTGGACTGGTGGTGCGCGTTCCTGACTGGTGGCGAGCCCGTCGGACAGCCCGGCCGCAAGTTCAAGTCCGGATTGGTGAAAGCGCGACCAGCATGGTGGGAGTCGATTCGTTGCTGGATTTTTCTGCGACGTTGGCGCTGGACGGCATTCCACTTACCGATCAGGAGCGCGAGCAACTGTTATCGGCCAGCGACGGGTTGACTCTGTTGCGAGGCAAGTGGATTGAAGTTGATCAGGAAAAGCTGGGCGAAGCGCTCCAGCATTGGCAGCAACTGGAAAAAGAGCGGGCCGGAGGGGTCACGTTTCTCGAAGGAATGCGCATGCTTTCCGGCTTGGGGTTCGAATCACCAGGTGATGGCGGAGCGGATGCGGACAACGGCTGGTCGCGAGTGACGACGGGAGCTTGGCTGGAGGAAATCCTGCGGCAGGTTCGCGAACCGAAGGGCATCATCGGTTGCCAGCCGGGTGCGGATTTGAATGCCGAGCTGCGCCCGTATCAGGCTGACGGCGTGCGCTGGCTGTGGTTCATGACCCGGCTGGGGCTGGGTGCCTGTCTGGCTGATGACATGGGCCTGGGCAAGACAATTCAAGTGATTGATTTGTTCCTGCAGCTGAAAAATGCTGGTGGGGATGGCAACGATCCGACAGAAACAAGCAGTCGCGGAAAAGTGGACTCACAAAAATTTCTGTGCGTCGTGCCGGCTTCGCTGGTCGGAAACTGGAAACAGGAGTTCGAACGATTCGCACCTCAGCTGCGGATTCTGTATGCCCATCGCTCGGAACTGGAGGCCGAATCACTGACGAGGCTGAATGACCGGCCCGTTGAAATGATTCGCGAAATCGACGTCGTCGTGACTACCTATACAATGATCCGCCAGGCAAAATGGCCCGATGCAATTGGCTGGCGACTGGTTGTGCTGGACGAAGCCCAGGCGATCAAGAATCCGGGCTCGGCGCAGTCGAAATCCGTTCGCAAACTGAAAACTATCGGACGGATCGCACTGACTGGAACACCGGTCGAAAACCGGCTCGGCGATCTGTGGTCGTTGTTCGATTTCTGTTGCCCGGGTCTGCTGGGAACCGTCAAACAGTTTCGCGACTTCGTGAAGCAGTCGAACTCGCAACAGGACACTCGGTCGTTTGGTGCCTTGCGGAAACTGGTGCAGCCTTACATCCTGCGGCGGATGAAAACCGACCGCTCGATCA
>JBGSXT010000406.1:0-6384 GCA_041751295.1 Mariniblastus sp. | reverse complement strand
CCGAATCGAAAATTCGCTGTTGATGACCTGGACGATATGGTTGGGGCCGATGTCGCCGTTTGCGTTGGGCGCAAAAAACGGCGCGGTCGGGTCGAAATTCGCCGAGGTAACATTGAGTCCAATGTCGACCGTCAACATCTGCCGTGCTTCCAGTTGTTGGTAGTCAACGCGATTGGAATGGCGGGAACGGTTGCACTTTGATCTGCGATTGCGGGAACTCATCCAAATCCTCGAAGTCGGTGAAAACTGCATTGATGAACTTCAGGCAGGGCATGGAGCCAACTCAAGGCAACGCACACCCGAAAAGTCAACCTCTATGATAGTTGACGGCTGTAATGATTGCAGGAATGGATTTTCATTTTGAGCCAACTTAATCGAATTGAAGCGGTGGATCAAACCGTTGCATGTAAAAAAAGGCGGTTCAAATGAACCGCCTTTTTGACGAATCTCAATTCAAAAAAATCTATTCCAATTCGGACGTGTCATCACTTCCGGCCATCGAGGCGATTGCAATTATCGTTTCAGGCCGGATTGTATCGGCCACAAATCGGGCACTTCCATCCGCAAACACGAATTGTGCTCCGCCGGAATGGTTGCTGCCCCACGGATAATCATTCTTGAAAACGTTTGTTCCAAAAGCCAGGGAGGCGCCCATGGCTGTCCCCGCAGGACTTCGATTAATTCCTTCAGTTCCCGTCGAACGTCCGCAATGTAGTATTCCGGAATTTCCGCTATCATTTGTTTCGTAGCCGTAGGCCCAACCACTTCTTAGCGGTATATAAGGCGTTGCGCTGCCCAAGTTTTCCGATTTTGAATTCTCGCCAAACATGATCGTGTTCGACGTACCGTCTCTGATCTCCGTCGTGTCCTTGGCCGACCTGGAATTAAACAGCAACTCATGGGTAAAGGGATCACCCACATTCCAGCGAACATCTGCACCGAAAACTCCATTCTGGCCTATGTTCTGGTAACCGTTAATCGGCTCCGGTCCATTATTCGCTACGTCATCGCCATCGACATCGATGCCGGTTGCATATCCAGTAATTAGATTGACTGTCGGGCCAGTCGACGCCAAATAATGCGATGCATCGCGAGGCACTGTCAGCCCCGGTTCACCGGGTGCAGCACTGGGACTGGCAACCGCGTCAAGTTGGGTTGCCGCCGGACACAGAAAAATTTCAATCGGATTCGCTGACAAATTCGCCGGAAGTCCTCGAGGATCGGTGAAGTCGAAATACTGATCATACAGAGCCTGCTGTTCAACTTCCGGAAGCAACTGAGCATGCACGCTGTACGATGCGGGTAGATTTGTCAAAGGATCGATGCGAAGACTTTGGGCTATTGCAGCTGGCGGATATTTCAATCTCGCACTCTGATAATTTTGCACCGCCAATCCCATTTGTCGCAGGTTATTTATACAAGCCGTCCTGCGCGCGGCTGCTCTAACCTGTTGCACGGCGGGCAACAACATGCCGACCAGAATGCCGATGATGGCGATAACGACCAGTAGCTCGACAAGAGTAAATCCTGCCTGGCCAGAATTTGAACTTCGTGACTTCATGGTCTTGTATCCCTTTTGAAATGTCTTGCTTCCGAGGTGAGGAGATGAAGCGGATGGAAGGGGGCCGCGAATCTGTTCCGGTTACCAATCAAATAAATCGTCCCTACGACAGTGGCTGACACTGCTACCGACTTACCCGCTCCATTGTACAAAAACAAGTCGAAAACAACAGCGCATGAATTTAATTTGTTCTAATTCAAAGCGCTAAAATTCCGCCTCGACCCGAAAAGCCCAATTTTCTTCCGCTTTTTGTCGAATAGAACCCGGATTGCCAATGATTTGGCGCCGTTGACGTTCTATCAGACTTTGTTAAGAGAAAGCGACATTTGGTGTTCACCAACCGGTTTTCGGCGCTCGCCGCCGTTTCGGCCGATCAGCAACAGGTAGGCCGATGGCACAAAGAACAACGCAATGATTGTCGCCCCGGCAACTCCTCCAGCAATCGAAACAGCCAACGGCGGCCAGAATCCGCCGCCGCCCAGAATCAGCGGTGCGAATCCAGCCATGGTGGTCAGCGAGGTTGAAATCACATGGCGGGTCGTTAAACAGACTTCCTTTCTAATCTCGTCATGATCGCCAGCCTTGGCCGACTCATTACCGCGAATCGCCGCCAACACGACGATCGAATCGTTAATCGCGACTCCTATCAGGCCCATGGTCCCGACAATCGCTGTGAATCCAAATGGATAACCAAACAGCCATAGCGAACCCAATCCCAATCCGACCGACAGACAGGCCACCACACCGATCAATGCAGCCAGCCGGAATGAACCAAAACACAGAACCAGGGTGGCGATCATCAATACCAACAACACACCCACGCTGGCCATCAGATTGTTGATCGCTTCATCCCGTTTCGCCGCTTCTCCTCCGTAACTGATCACGTAACCGGGTGGCAATTCGAAATCGGACTGTTCCAGCCGATCTTTGAACGCGTCCAGGACAACGGTGGGCAGCACTCCCGCCGGGATATAAACCTGGATCTCATTCATTCGCCGACCTGCCATATGCGGGATCGAACCATAGTCTGCCGTCAAGTTGATTTCCCCAAGAGCGCCCAGCGGAATTCCAGCATATTGGTCGTCGCGG
Source organism: Mariniblastus sp. (assembly GCA_041751295.1). Lineage (GTDB taxonomy): Bacteria > Planctomycetota > Planctomycetia > Pirellulales > Pirellulaceae > Mariniblastus. The sequence goes on along the minus strand of JBGSXT010000406.1, from coordinate 3,734 downwards.
GAGTTCGATAATTCCAACGTGTCCGCAGTCAGGCGCGATCCGACCAGATCGATCGAACCGAGCGATGCCAAGTCGTTGCGGCGATCGTTGCTCAACCTGACCCGCACCGGCAATTCTTCCGTTGCTTCAATGATGCTGCCGCCAACAGCCCCTTCCGTCCACGCATCAATCTGCCTCGCGATCGAGTTCAAGTCCAGGCCGCTCGCCCGGGCACTCTCTTCGACCACAGCCAATTCGATTTTGGGCAACACGTCGTCCAATTCGGATCGCGTGTGAATAACACCTGGTGTACCCACCAGAATCTGCCGGACTTGAGTGCCAATTTCCCGCAGCTGCGACAAATCAGGCCCGAAAATGCGAATTTCAACGGGCGCGTCGAACGGCGGACCCTGTTCCAGTTGCCGGACCAGCACTCGGGCCTCCGGAAACTGTCGATCAAGGTCGTCTTGCAGACCGTGAATCACGCCCGCGATATTTTCGGCAGAATCCAATTGCACAATCGCCTGTGCGTATTGCGACGTATTCCGTTTTCTGGCGATCAGGTTGTAGTAAAATGTCGGCGCACTTTCTCCAACGAACCAATCAACCCGCAGTATATTTTCCCTGTCCAGCAATGTTGATCGCATTCGATTGGCCAGATTCAAAGTCCCCTCGACCGACGCCTGCGGACTCAATTCAACTTCGATATGCAGTTGGTCCCGATCGGCAGGCGGAAAGAACTGTTCTTTTAAATGGCGGGCCTGAATGAATCCAATCACCGGCAACACAGCCCCGATCATTAGCCCAATCATCGGCCGCTTCAAAATCAAATCAAGTAACGAATTGTAAACGCGGTCCAGCCGTTGACTGTAGATACCGTCTCTGAACCAGGACCATGACTGCTGCAAAAGCGATTCTGCTGACGTTCCGAGCGAATGCATTCCCGCCGCGATCGCCGGAATGATGGTCATGGCCAGAAAAAACGAGCTGAAAATTGCCACGATGACATTGGTGGCAATCGAACCAACGAATTCACCAGCCGGACCTGGCATCAAGGCGATCGGGCCAAATGCCAGCGCCGTTGTCAGCGTCGAGGCCAACAGCGGCAAAAACAAGTGCGAAACGCTTTTCGAAACCGCCTCCGATGCGTTCATCCCAGCTTTCAATTTCGACGAAACTTCGTCCACAACGACAATTGCATTATCGATCAACAATCCCAGCGCGATGATCAGCCCGGTAATCGACATCTGATGGATCGGCAGTCCTTGCAGTCGCATTCCGGTCAACACCATCAACGACACCAGCGGCAGCGCGAGCGAAACGACGATTGCATTGCGCCAGCCCATCATCAAAAAAATGACGACAAACACGGCCGCCGCTCCGATCAACAGGTTCAGTAGCAACGTCGCCAGTCGGGTTGTGACGTAACCGTTTTGATCGAAAACCAATTCCAGGCCAATCCCCTCAGGCAGTGCATCGGCAAACTTGGCCAGCGCGGATTTGGCATCGGCTGACCACAGGTCGATCCGGTTGTTGGGACGGACGAAGGCCCCCAAGGTCACAGCCGGTTTTCCGGAAACGATTGCCATGCTGTTTTGTGGCGTAACAATTGTCTTCCTGATTTCGGCGATATCACCCAGCCGCACAACGTTGCCCGTTTCCCGGTACTGAATGGGAATCTGTTCTATTCGGGCGAGCGTATCGAACTCGCCGGAAACTTCAATCAGCAAATCCGTATCCGGACCGCGAACCTGTCCGGCCGCGATTTTCGAATCGCTGTTTCGGATCTGTTCGGAAATCTGGACAGCGGAAAGGCCAAGCGCCGTGGATTGCCGGGAATCGAGCAGTACCTGGATTTCTTCATCAGGTTGGCCAAACGTTTTGATTTTTTCGGTACCTGGAATCAGCCGCAGTTCGTCTTCCAGTTGTAAGCCCCAGCGGCGCAGAATCGAATAGTTGGGGGGAGTATCGGCTTCCCAAGTGACAGCCGCCAACAGCGCAAACGCTTTGAAATCGATTTCTACGTATTCCGGCTTGGAAGCACCGGCCGGTAATTCGTTGGAGACGTCATCCATTCGATCCCGCAATTTGGACCAAACTCGGTCGGCATCGTAAATATCGTCGCGCAATTCGATCGAGATCGCCGAGAATCCCTCCTGGCTGGAAGAACGCAATTCCTTGATTTCGTCGATCTCGTGCAATTCATCTTCGATTTTTTCTGTCACCAACGATTCGACCCGAGACGGGTCCGCGCCCGGATACAGCGTATTGATAAACGCCGCCCGCTCGACAAGCTTAGGATCTTCCATGCGAGGCAACAGAAAGACTGATGAAAGCCCACTAACGAGAATCAGACAGATGACCAGCATCGTCAATCTTGGATTGCGCAGGAACAGGTCGCTCATGGCTGCCGATCAGCGGCTGTAGACTGCGGATCGCCTGACACAATTTCAATGGTCTGTCCTTCAACGATGCGATGAGTACCGGCAACGATCACCAAGACGCCGTCAGCCAGTGTGCCGCGGACCAGCGCTCGATCGCCATCGGTGTAAATGACCTCCACATCGCGCCGCAAGGCGCGTGTCCCGGTCTTATCGACAACCATCAACGACCAGAGTCCACGGATGCCGTTCGTCAGTGCCGACGCCGGAACCCAGATTCCCTGCGTCTCCACATCCGAGGCAATTTCGATTTGGCACAACTGACCGGGCAGGACCTCGCCATCGGCCGCCGGGCCCAATTGAAACAGTACGTTCTGAGTTCGCGTCGCGGTATCCAACTGTTGAATAGTGGCTAACACCGTCGCCGGGTAGGTTTTGCCCGCCACGGAAATCGTAACTGGAGCGTCCCGTTTCAGATTGGCTGCGACACCGACGGGCAGCCCAACAACCGCTTCCAGATTCTCGAATTCAACGATCTTCAAGACCGCCGATGATGGCGTGACGATCCCGCCAGGGTCAGCCATGCGTTGCACAATTTTTCCGGAAAACGGCGCGATCAGCGAACTCTTTTCGATGAGCACTTCAATTTCCGCCTGAGCCGCCGTCAGCTGGGCAATCGCCGCTACCTGGGCCGTGATCCGTTCCTGCCGGGTTCCTGCTTCGAGTTCATCCAGCTGCTGTTGGACTGTATCGAATTGCGATTGCGTCGCGCGAAAATCGTAAAGCGCCCTTTCTAACTCCTCGACAGAAATCGACCGGCTTTCGCGCAGTTTTTCCCGGCGGCTGAAGTTCAGTTCGGCGATGCTCAATCGGGATTTGGCTTCCTGCAATTGCGCCCGCATCGATTCAATCGTTTCCAGACGTGGACCCGCTTTCATTTCGTCCAGCACGGCTACCGCCTGGGCCAGCGAGGCTGCCGTCGCATCCCGTCTGGCGTTAAGTGTCCGTATGTCCAATTTGGCCAGCACGTCACCAGCATCGACGACATCCCCTTCGTCCCGCTCCACACTCTCGATCCGGCCGGTCAATTCAAATCCCAGCGCCGCTTCCCGCTTGGCACGGATCACACCCGTGTATTCCCGTTTCTGGGAAATTCTGTCCACGGATTTCGCCAGTTCAACGCGCACCGGCATCCGGCGCACGGACTTCGATGACGGGGAGGCGATCGCCGTTCCAGCAGTGTTGCCAAAGATCATCGATTGGACACTGTTGAAATTGAATACCAACAGGATGCCCGCCAGCATCAAAACCGCGCTGGCGATCAGCAACCACCGTGAACGCGGCAGACGCTGTGTCCAGGAGGAGGATGATCTG
>JBGSXT010000405.1:0-21740 GCA_041751295.1 Mariniblastus sp. | reverse complement strand
GGCGGGAACTGAAGGACAGGAAAACGGCGGTTCAAACGAACAGGGGAGTCCTACCGAACAGGATGGCGAAAATTCGAATGGCCAAACGGGCGGATCCGAGTTCCGTGACGAACAGTTGCAAAATGGCGACTCGCAACCACTTAACAAAACCGCTTCGGAAGGCGAAAGGTTCGAACGCCTGAAAGAATTCTTTGAACAACAACAAAAAAAACAGGAGAACGAGCCGGGAGGTCGCGCGTCCGACCGATCCAATGATCAGAATTCGTCCGAGCTGCAGGATGGCGGGGAACAGACAAAATCCGCTGACGTTGACAACAATGACCATTCCAATCCTGGCAAATCCGAGGAGTCGAATGCCTCGTCTACGGATCAGCCTGCGAGTCAGCGCTCGGAAAATTCCAACTCGGAACCGGGAAATCAGCAATCAAAAAACGATGATTCGGAACAGGCACGCGATGGCGATCCCGATCAACCGGTTCCAAACGGCAGCGAATCCGAAAATGGTAAGCCGGAAGAAACGGAAAACGGAAAGGGAGCCAAATCTGAAAAGGAACAGCCGGGAACACAGCCGACTGACTCAAACGCCGAATTGCCCAATCAACAATCCGAAACCGCCAATAGTAAGGGGGACAAAGCTGGCGGTGAATCCCCTGCGACTGATGGGGCCGAGTCATCAGAATCTACTGGCGAGCCGTCATCCACCGGTGAGCCATCATCGAATAATGAACCGTCATCCAATAATGAACCGTCATCTAATAATGAACCATCAACCAAACCGAATCCATCGCCATCCACGGAACCGGGTAACGCAGCAAGCGGTCAGGAATCAGAATCCAATTCCAAATCATCGCAGCCAAATACTGACGCTCAACCGGGCGGCGTCGGTGGAGGTGTCGAGTCACAGTCCAACAGCAAATCGCCTGTCGAGGACAATCCCAATCCGGACAAGGCGAATTTGGATTATGCCAAAAAAGTCACCGACCTGATCCTCGATAACCTGGAGGAACAGAAGTACGAACCCGATCAGGAACTGCTGGATCAGATGAACTGGACGCAGCAGGACCTGGATAATTTCCTGAAGAGCTGGCAACTGATGAAAGACAATGCTAAAACCGGGGACATCAAAGCCCAACAGGAATATGTCGAAGCGCTACGCAGTCTCGGTCTCGACCGCGATCCGAAGGGTCGCAAGGTTGACAGCAAAAAAGACGACCTGTTCCAGTTGAACGAAGACGGAGCGGTCGACCAGATTCCAGCAGAATATGTCGACCCCTTCAATTCCTACCTGAAACGCCGTAACCGCTCCAAACGAAACTAGCACCGAGCAAGAGTATCGCCTCCAATCCGTTTACCTGGCAGTTCCGCGCCGCATTGTGGTTTAATGTCTTTGCTGTCCAACTTGGCTGACCGATTGATACTCTGTCCATCGACAGAACCGATTGACCCCGAGGATCGAAAACGGTTTTTGGTTGTGACGCCAAAAGGTCAAGTCGAGACATGGGTTTTGCCGAGCCGGTCCCCATTTCTGAGTGATGTGCCGGAAAACGGAACGCAGGAAAAAAATCTGATTGTTCTCAAGTTTCCTGGAACCGCCGGTCGCGCCGAGCGAAGTGGAATCCACCCTGCCGATGCCTGGCCGACGATCCATGCGGAAATCTGGACCGTCAATCAATTGGGCTATGGCGGCAGCGACGGGCCGGCGGCGATTGCCTCGTTTCCAGCAACGGCAGCGGCGGTTTGCAAATTTCTGGCCAACCGTTATCCACAGCAGCCCATTCTGGTCGTCGGCAACAGTCTCGGTTGTCTACCGGCACTTTTTCTGGCCGCCCATTTCAATATCACAGGACTCTATCTCAGAAACCCGCCGCCGATCCCTCAAATGATCCGCTCCCGTCCCCGATACAGTTGGTGGAATTTTGGACTTTCACGTTGGATCGCGGCGGAAGTGCCGCTGGAATTGGACACGATTGCCAATGCAGCCAAATCAAGTGTTCCCTGTCTGTTTGTGCAATCGGAACTCGATCGAATGGTTCCCTGCCGATATCAGAATATGATTATCAGTCAATACTCAGGTCCGAAACGGGTATTTCAAATTGAAGGCGGCGACCATCATGACCAGGTATCTGAAACGCGACAGGATGATTATTTGCAGGCTCTGGACTGGCTTGGGAATTCAATGAATCTTCCCCGTTGAGATTGGAATTCGCATATCGAGAACCTGTGATTTGCGGTCCCGGCTGGATCGAGTTATCATGAAAGCTGATAGAATCGGCATTTCAAAAGGTAGCGAACAATGGGTAAATCAACGGCGGGAAATTGGATCTGTGGTTGTTCGTGTTTCCTGACCGTGTTCTTTCCGACTCGCGGTTTTTCCGACTTTGTGTTCTTGAATGCGTTGGTCGAAGTTGGCGTCGTGGCGGGGGACGCTTCCGACGGATTTGGCGGTCATGAATTATCCGATGTCTTTTTGTCCGTTATGGACGGCGAGGTTGGAACTCCGGACTATCAATATGCCGAAGCGTTATTTGTTCTCGACGTGCAGGAGAACACAGCGCAAAGCGATTACCTGTTGACCTACGATTCTCAAGTGCAGGTGATGACCGGCGGCATTGGGAATGCCGCCGCATTGGGGAATGGGATCATTGTGTTTTCGCTGACTGAAGAATTCGAGGTTTCCAGCCTGCTGGGCGATACCACCCTGTTCGACTCGACAGGCACGGCAGTCGAAATTCAACAGGGCTCACCACTGCTGTTGTCGGCGGGCAATTACTCGCTGTCGTTTGGATCCAGTGCATTGATCCAAAACGGCGATACCAACTTGATTGAGTCCAACTCGCAGTCCGGACTGCTGTCGTTCAACACCACGGCGATTCCGGAGCCCGGTTTGGCGCTTCTCACGATCCTGCTGGTACCCGTTTGCGTCCGCCGAGTCAAGAGAAAAACGGGAACAGCGTTTCAAACCAATCATGCGAACAGGTCAAGCACAATTAAAAAAGACCATCAATGCATTTGCAATTGATGGCCCAATTCAAAGTGTGTAAATCGTCAGCTGCGTCGTCAGTTGCTGAATGAACCGACCTGGTCTTCTTCTTCCTCTTCCTGAATGATGATGCGAGGCGTGACCATCATCATCAAACTGGAAGTTTCCCGGCCAATGCCGACGTTCTTGAACAAGCGGCTGACGTAGGGAATATTGCTCAAAAAAGGGACGCCCCGTTCGACACGCTGTTCCGTTTGGCGTTTGACGCCGCCGATCAGGATCGTTCCCCCGTCGGGAACACTGACGACTGTGCTGACGGTTGTGAAAGCAAGAGTTGGTAACTGGACAGTCACGCCCTGAGTCCTGGTCTCAATCTCCGTTCCAGTGTTATTGTCATCGTTGTCGTCATCCCCTGTCGCCGCATCAATCAAATCGTCAATCAAGTTTTCGTCGGATGCACGCTGGGTGGTAACACTGCCATCAAATGTAAATTGTTTGACTTCTGAGATCTGACTAAAAAAAGGAACCAAAGTCATCCGTACCGCCTTGCGATCGTGGGAAACGGTCGCTTGGACGTTCAAACTGGCACCCTCGGGTAACAGCGTGATGATCGGCTGTTGTGCAACAGCGAAATCACCAACCACAGGCGTCACACTGGTAACAAATGGAACTTGGGCTCCATCGTTTACTGATGCGACCTGCCCGTTGAACATGGTGACAGTCGGAGCTTGAGTGATATTGGTTCGCTGGTCACCCTTGGCCGCGTTAATCAGGAAGAATACTTCAATATCGCTCAAGATCGCGAATCCAAAACTGGCTGCCGAAGCCGGGTCGAATCCTCCGAAGAACGGAGCGGTCGAGGCGAAACTGCCTTGGCGGAATTGGACGTCCAGATCTGGCGTGAAGACTGGCCCGGCATCGGAATTGGTCAATCCGACCGCCGCACTTGGTTGTCCGTTAAGTTGTTCCGGAATCGCCGCCGGATTGAGGCCCGAATTGTCATTGAGACTGAAGTCGAAGTCGACACCAATCCGCTCGAAAAAGTTATCCGAAAGCGAAACGAAACGGACTTCGACGACAATCTGTACATCGTTGAGTTCGCGCAATTGCACCAGCAAATCCTGGATCTGGTCTTGGACTTCCTGGGTTTGGGAAACGATCAGGCTCAAGTTGGGAACAAACGCCTGCAGCGTTCCATCACCATTGGTGTCGTCCCAGCCTTCCGGGTCAATCGTGTTACGGATCAGATTGATCAGCGGCAGAAAATCGGCTTCAGTAACGCCGCCTGGCGCCTGGGGCCCCGTGCTTGTATAGATGGGATTGCCGGTTTGTGGAGCGCCGCCGCCAATCAGGAACGGATTCCTGTTTGGCAAACCCGGAAATCCTGGCAACTGTTGCGCCAACGCACTATCCGGTGAAGTTGCGGCCGCAGCAGCGCCAGCCATTTGGACCGCTGAAAGGGTCCCGCTCGATTGACTCAACAACGGTACCGACTGCCCCCCCTGACCGATAAATCCATTGCTGCCAACCTGGCCGTTGGGTGTCAGGAAATTCATACTCAGTGAATTTGAAAAGTTCTGGATGGGCGTCACAAGGTCACCCACGTAGTAAGTTTTAGGTTTCACATCCCGACGCTGGGCGTCCCGGCTTGTCACCTTGACGACTTCGTCTTCGACTATGAAAACCAGTCCAGACGTTCCCAAAATGACATTCAGGGCACTTTCCAATGAAATCGGCTGACGAATGGGAATATCGACAGAGCTCTCAACGGAAACGCTGCCGGCACTCAGGGCAATGGAATCAAAGATGATGTTGACCCCCGACTGTTCGGAGAGTTGGTTGATCGCGTCGGAGAGAGTTCCCTGGTAGTGACCCTGGACCTTTTCGTTTTTGAGCAAATTCCAGATTTGCCGTTCTGCCGGCGATCGATATTGTTGTTCCGAGAGCCAGTCGGCACGACTACGGGCGCGCTTGCTGTATTCGTCAATATCACCGAACTTTACCGGCGACTTTTCGTCGACATTGATAATTGAATCTTCATCAACATTGTTCAGGATATCGACGAATGCCCGTCCCTTGTTTTCCTGTGTTTCCTCGCCGCGAGCGACGTTAATGGCGAAAGCGGATTTTTCCAGTAGCAATGACGCGATTTCGCTATCTGGCGAAAGTGCTGCCGCCTGTACCGCAACCGATCTCGCTTCGGGGTAACGCTGCTGGTCCATCAAATCGTTGAATTCTTCGACCAGTTTCTGAATTTGCAATTCGGCGTTGTAGCGTTTCTCGCGGGTTTCATTGACACTGGCCAGCCGAACTGAGTTGTCTTCGTTCAGTTGGATGTCCGAGAGATTCTTCTCCAGAAACTGTTGAAACTCGGCAATATCCCGATCCACAAAATTCAGCAGGGGTCGCTTGCTTTCGTCGCTGAGATCCGCTTGGGTGATTTTGTTCCGCATCTGGGTCAACGTTTCGATGGCCTGACGGGGGTCATCATTGCGAATGCGCTCGGCAGCAGCTCGCTGACTGAAAACTTCTGACTGCAATCTGCTGAATTTTTTCTCTTGTTCGCTGTCGGTCGCCGGATCGCTTTGTGTCTCGGAAGTTCCAGGAAGCTGTTCGTCAGGCTGACTGGCAGAATTCGTATCAGGAATCTCCTGAACCTCCGTTTCCATCGATTCTGTTGCTGTGCTTAACTGATCCTGAATCGACTGCTGGGTGGTTTCATCCAATTGATCCCGCTCCTGCCAGGCCAATTGGAAAAATCCGCGTGCGCCCGCGCGGTCGCCGGACTTAACAGCATTCATTCCCGATTCATACAACTGCATTGCCTTGCTGGGAATCGGGATAAATTCGGGAATGCTGACGGTGCCCGGCTCAACTCCCGCATGGGCGGTTGCCGTCGCCGGAACGTTGTGGGTCGTATCGTTTTCCGGATAGTAATCGGCTTGGATAACACCGTCTACGTTCGAGTTTTCGAAATTGGCGGCGATCACTTTGCCTGCGGATTTCATCGCATCCTGGATCTTCAACTCCAATTGCCACGGCAACATTTGATTGGCTGGCAACTGAGTGTCGGCCACGCCCAACTGTTTGGCTTGCATGGTCAATGATTTGGCCAGGTCCAATTCACCCTTGTCAAACGCGAATTCGGCCTGGGACATCAGACTGAGAGCTTCAGTGATTTTTGCATGGACCATTTGCAAATCAGTAGCAGGCTTCAAGTCTCGCGTTTCGCCCTTGCGGATGCGATCGATCGCAGCCAATACCTGATCTGGAGAATTCGTCATTGTTTGAAAGTCGACTGGAAACTTCCGCGCTTGACTCACCAGCATCTCGGCGGTCTTGAAGTCTTGGAATTTCAACAATGAAGCAGCTTGTTGCATCAGAAACGAGGCCGCCTGTTCGTTGTAATCCGGATGCCGCTGGGAAGCCAATTGCGCCAATTCGTTCTGTTGAGCGATCAGCCCTTCGATGGCCCCGACGGATTGGGCAAGCGAGCGGTTCTGATCCGGGTGCATCGCAACCTGTTCCAGTACTCTTTCCGCTGTCCGAACATCGCCGTAGGCGATGGCCTGACGGGCATGCAAGAACATGCGATCCAATTGCGAAAGTTCGGCCGCTGCGGCCTGAAATGAATCAGGTTCTGTTGTTTGCACCCCGTTGGACGGGTTCGTTTCAACAGCTTCGTAAGGTTCGGAAACCTTGACGACCTGTGCAGGTGACATTCCGGGCAGCATCGTAACCACAATGCTGACCACTATTCCAACCGCCGTAAAACCGTGTTGAAGTCGTTCCTTGACTCTCACGCAACATCTCCTCGTTTTGACGCTTGATCCAAAGGGAGTTTCAGATCGACTGCACTCGGATCGTGGATTCGTATTCAACACAAGTTGAAAACGATTCCCCTGTCAGTAATAGCCGACATCGACGGCAATGACGTGCGCACAGCCTGCGCAGTTCATCGCGTACGTCCAAATACAGTGCACGCATTTTTTTAGTGCGGGGTAGATAACGCCGTTGAAATTGGCCGTCAACGCCAATTTCGGGGTTGGCAGAAAAACAATCGTTTTGATAGCAGTTTGCCAGCGGGGGAATTGCTAGTTCGTCCCTGCGTTGTATCGGACGAATTAGCAATTCACCCTTCAAGGGATATTTTCATCTGCCGATTGCCCTATTTGTCCAAAGATGCCGGCAACCATGCTTTTAGAAATTCCAATCTTTGACTCGCAGTCCCTTTCACAAGAACTTCAGCGTTATCCGAACCAAATAGGCTCTTCATCGCGGTGATCGCCAATTCGTCGGTCAACAGGTCACTTTCGTAAAAACTGACGATCTCGACGGCCGTTGGCAGCGGATTATCCGGTTTTTCGTTCAGCAATCGTCCGATGCGATTTTTGACATTTTCCAGATTGAGTCCAGCAGGCAGCTCGATGGCTCTGAATTCCGAATCGGCAATCTCGCGGAATGCTCGTTCGACTTCCTGATCGACCGGATCCTTACCACTTTCAATCATTTCCGCGACATCGACATCTTTCAGTCCCTTGCTGCTAAACAGGTTTTTGTTTCCTTCGTTGTTGAGGTCAATGATTTTCATGCTCGTCGTGCTGGACTGGCTTGGTCCGGAACCGGTTCGAGACGATCGACGCGACTTGGCAACATTCACACTGAAAACAATTAGCGAATCAACATCCGCTTTGCGGGCACGTTCAACCAAATCCGCTTTTGAACCGACACCCAGCAACATAACTCCCGGTAAAATGGACCCCGTAAAATCATCTGCCGGTTTTTCTGCAGTGCTGCTGCCCATGGCGCGATCGATAACGGTTGCAAGTTTTGGATCGTCCGACGGAGAGGAATTTTCTTCCCCCCTCGTTTCATCTGACTGGCCTGGAGGACCACCTGATTCGGAAATCAAACCGATATCCCCTCGCGCACTGCCAGCCGGATCATTGTTGTCTTCGCTAACGGCGCTGTCGACTACATCTTCTTTATCTTCCGGCAATTCAATTTCCACAACATCTTTCAACACAGCGCCATAAAATGGTTCGTCATCGATCAACCGTTTTTCCAGTTGGCTGATCAACTTTACGCCGAAATCGCCCGTGTAATACAACAAATATCCGTCAGGCCGTGTGGTATCAACATCCTTAAACGTTCGTGCGCCAGTGCTGTCAGTACTGCCACCGCTGCCCGTTGACCCAATACCTAAACCGCCACGGCCACGGCCACCGGAATTGTCAGGATTTCCATCGGAACTTTCGTTTTCTTCGCCGGGGTCACCAATGACCGGATGCCGCCCGGAATAATCCCTTGGCTCACTGTAAATGATTCCAACACCCCATCGGAAAAACAGTCGCGGTTCTTTCAGGCCGGGGTACCAGTTCAATTCGTATTTGCTTCGCGAATCATCGGAAACCAGATGGTGACCGTAAAGCGAGTTGATGGCCTCGCTTTCGGCATGTTCTTCAAACAATCTTCTGGCAGCTGGCAATAATGTTATCTCTGTCGCGGATTCGGTTTCAGTCATGTCGCCCGCTGATTCCGGAATCGTTTCGGAGTCTGACTTATCATTTTCATCCAAATCAAATGGATCATCTTCACTCGACGAAGCTGCAACATTGGCACCTGTAGCGGACATGTCTTCGGATGAATTACTCGGCTTGAAATCGGGGAATAACGCGCCACCAAATCCGGCGGCACCAGCCGACGACATTGGCGGGAACAATCCGTTATTCATTTCGCCGGTTGGCTGGGATACCATACCCCCCGCGTCGCCTCGAACATCGCTTTCCGTAATGCCAGATTGATCTGCGGGTATTTGGGATTCCCGCGGTCGCTGTTGTTGGTCATTCTCGGAATCGTCCCGCTGTTCGGCCGCATCCATCGAATTCAAGCGAGAGGCCAGCGGTGGTTTTTTCGATGTGCCATTTTCAGTGTCGGCGTTATTTTCTTTGGATTCGCCGCTACAACCGACGATCATCGCGAATGCAAGTGCTACCATTAACAATTTGCACATGGAATCTCCGATCCTGAATCTGATACCCCTAAAAATGATGCTGTCATTTTATGTCCGAATCACATGGTTTTCCAGACACTTCGCAATCGCCGACGTCGCATTTGTGTATAAAACAGGAACCCTTTATCTAATGGGTCACTTGTTGGCACCGGAGGCATCTTCGACGATGACGAACCGTCTGGCCATCGACTATCCGCGAGGAACCGACTAATTGGCGGACTCTGATTCCGTGGAATTATTTTCTTTGAGTCGCTTTTCGTAGGTCCCCAGATCGCATCCAACGGCTGTCAACAGCGTAAATGAATAAGCGACTAACAGCATTTTCGAGATGAGGTTTGCCATTCGAGTCAATCCAACAATAATTCCGATTCCTGTTTACAAAAATAATGCGCAGCAGAAACTGGACAATCTCTGCCATGATACGATTACATCATCATAGCAAATTCTGTTGAATCACACCCTACCGTCCGAAAATTACTTGAATAATTCCACGGATCAACTGGAAACGGAATTGGATTCCATTTCGGACCATTCCGCTACAAACGGCGATCGGACGGATGCTACTCAGCGACCTGGTTGCGGATGTGGAAAGTTGCTGATTCCTTTAGTAATTCTCCTGATGTTGGTTGCAGCCACGACTTGGTACGCGATTGCTGAAGCCCAGCGGATTCCCGATTTTTACGCTCAAGTCCTGCCTGCCGGTCATCCGCAGGCCAAAATTGATGGCCAACAATTTGAGCGGAACCTGATCCGGTTGCAAAATTCTGCCCGGCAGCGAAAACCATGGAGAGTGGAAATTTCCCAGGATCAGGTCAACGGTTGGCTGGCTAACGATTTGCCACAGAAATTCCCGAATTCCATCCCTCGGCAAGTCATGGAACCGCGCGCCGTTTTTGACCAGAACGAGGTCAAGTTGGCGTTTCGTTACCAGACAAATGGGATCGAAGGCATCATTGTTTTGACTGCAGATGTTTTCTGTACAGACCAACAGAACGAAATTGCCGTTGAGATCAAAAGCGTACGAGCCGGGATCATCCCGCTTCCCGTCGGACCGTGGATCGATAAAGTTACCGACAGTCTTCGCCAAGCTGGCATTCCACTGTTTTGGACCACCACGTCCGATTCGCCCGTTGCTGTGTTTTCCATTCCCGAACACCTTTCCGTAAAAGGCAACAACTGGCAGGTTGTGATTGAGGCAATTGAACTGTCACCAGAAAAGCTGTTGATTGCCGGAACCACCGTAGAACAACGACTCACATCAGACTCCGGAAACTCGGGTAGCGGGGCAATCGACGAGAAAACGCCGAAAGCAAAAAAGATGGAATCGCCTTCGACTGAAAATCCTGACGGCAACGCAGCGAAGGCCCGTCGAAACAATCGGAGCGCAGAATAGGATCAGAAAAAATCCAGCCTGCTTCAGGAGAACACGAACTCGAAGCAGTGACCTTTGATCCGACTGGCTTGCAGGTTCCAAACTGAATCTTTAAAAATCATTCGAATTCCCCAACCGTCTGGGTCGTATTGAATCTTCCATTCGAAAATCCCTTTTCCGACTCGACGAACATGCCCCCGGTCGCCACTAAGCCTTCCTTCAAAGGTTAAATAGCTGGTATTATGCTCGGCCAATTCGCGTCCTTCAACGGTTAGGCCCCTTGTCGGCTCATTGTCCAAAGCCCACGTCAGCAGTTTGTTGCCATCTTGCAACATCAAATCCCAATGACTTGCCCGATCGGAAACGGGGGGCATTTCGTGAAACAGAATCACGAATTCAGGCATTGAAACCGTCTCGCGAAAGGTAAATGATGTTAACTCGCTCACTATTCCTGAAAAATGCCTCGTCAATGTCACCTGCCGCAAATACCTCGATTGCGAAACCCAAGGTCGCGCCCATTCACATTGGCGACGTGGTGGTCGATCCCCCTATTTTGCAGGCACCCATGGCGGGGTTTACGAATTATGCGTTTCGCCAGATCGTTCGGGAATATGGTGGGGCTGGATTACAGGCGACGGAAATGGTGAACGCCAGAGGTTTTGTCTGGCTGGATGAACATCAGGCCGAGCATCCCGATCGACTGTGGGGTGTCCGCGATGAACCGCGACCGCTGGCTGTACAAATCTGGGACAACCAGCCGGAAACGATGGCCAAAGTCGGACGCCGACTGATCGAGGAATATAACGTCAGCATTGTCGACATCAATTTTGGCTGTCCGGTACGACAGGTCACGGAAAAGGCCAAAAGCGGCAGCTACCTGCTCAAGCATCCCGATTTGATGGGACGAATCATTGAACAGGTCGTCGCGGCCTGTGCGCCAGTTCCAGTGACCGCCAAAATACGACTAGGTTGCACTCGCGATAACATCAACGCGATCGATGTCGCGCAAGTCGTCGAAGGAGCTGGAGCGCAAGCGCTGACGGTACATGGACGAACGGCCCAGGATATGTTTCGCGGCAATGCCGATTGGGAACAGATTTCACGGCTAAAGCCATATTTGAAAAAAATACCGTTGATCGGAAATGGCGATCTGGATTCCGCAGCAAGAGTTGTCGACGTGTTCGAACACTACCAAATCGATGCCGTGATGATCGCACGGGCCTGTCTTGGTCGACCGTGGCTGTTCGCCCAGGCGGCGGCGGCACTGCGCGGCGAGCCAGTTCCTGAAGATCCGACGCTGGCCGAACAACAGACATGCATGTTGCGACATTTCCAGCTGCTTGTCGAACGATTCAACGAACCCAAAGCGGCGCAATTGATGCGAAAATATGCCTGTTGCTATGCTCAAGGCCGATTCGGTGCCCGATTGTTTCGCACCCATGTGGCGACAATCAAATCGGCCAGAGAATTTTTTGATGTTGTACAACAATATTTCCCGCGGGACACGCCGGCGACGTGATCGACCTGAAATCAGTTTGTCCTATTCGATGACCAATCCAGAGTAGTCTTCAGCAACCGTTGGATACTTGGGATTCAGTTCTTTCATCGTATCGAGCATCAGGTTGCTGACGACCAGGTTTCGGTACCACTTCTGATCCGACGGAATGATGTACCACGGTGCGTATTTTGTATTGCATTTGATCAATGCCTCCCGATAGGCCGCCTGATAGTCCGACCAGCGTTTTCTCTGTTCCAAATCGCCGGGGTTGAACTTCCAACGCGAATGTGGTTCATCGATCCTGGCCTGAAGACGCTGACGCTGTTCGTCTTTACTGATGTGCAGGAAACACTTGACGATGATCGTGCCACATTGCCTGAGGATTTTTTCGAAATCATTGATCAATTCAAAGCGACCTTTCCAAATATCCGGCGGGACCAGTTCCTGAACACGGACCACCAGGACGTCTTCGTAATGGGAGCGATTGAAAATGCCAATGTTACCCATTCGTGGCACCACTTGGTGGACACGCCATAGAAAATCATGATCGGCCTCCTGTTCCGAAGGGACTTTGAAGGAAACGACCTGACAGCTGCGAGGATTCATGCCACGCATCACCGCCCCGATCGTTCCATCCTTGCCTGCCGTGTCCATTCCCTGCAACACCAGCAGAATGGCCCGTTTATTTTCTGCGAACAGACAACGTGCCAAATCCGCCATTTCTTCAGCATTGGACTCGAGTTTTTCGCGGGCTGATGACTTGTTAAATTCGTCCTGCTCGACTCGCGTAGGGATTTCTTCCAAATTGATCTTGGAGCCTGGTTTGAAAGTAATTGGTTTCGGCATGGGGTATCCTGAATCTCTGATGGATGTGGCAGACTGGCATGGAGTTCTCAGTGTAACAAAATCCTGCGCCCTTTTTTGCGAAGTTGCTACGGGAAAGGCCGGAACAGCGGCTGAAAGTTGTCGAAATGCGGCGAGATTGAACGCAAGAGCTCGTTGATTCCGTTGCCAGTTGGAGACTGAAACGAGCTGGGCGGTCACCGCTCTGTTCCAATTGGAAGTTCGAGTTGGTTCCAATAGTCGATTTCTAAGCGCAGCAAAGCTCTAGCGCTTTTCTTTTTGGAAATCGAATGATTCGGCGACTCGGGCCGTCAAGTCGGAGTCGCCGGTTTGGGACAGGACTTCGTTACGTACGGTCCCGTGTCGAAACGGTCCGATGCCCAGCAAACTCCACCGACTGTCATCGGCGCGGGCCAGCGGCGTGCCAGCATCATGGATCAGTTGGCCGTTGCCGGTGGCGTAGGCAACAACACCGATCTTGGCAGTCGCGAACTGGCTTGCTTTCTCGTACATCCGAACTTCCGGTATTTCGACAGGCAGACCAGGTACCGTCAAGCCGGGAATTCCAAGATAGCTGGCCGAGTTGTCGGTGCCGACTCCACCGGAACAAAGCTCAATTGTAATTTCTGATTCTTCTTTTTTGTCGACCAGCATTGCTCCCTGATTCAACAGGCGCTGCCGCATTTTGCCGACCACATAACCCTTGTCGACTGCATCAAGATACTTTTCCTCCACGAAAACCTTGCGGCCGTCGAGGGGTGGCAATTCGGTTTTTTCTAATGTCTGGTCGACGGCATTGGAAATCAATAACTGCTCGATCGCCGTCCGGGAAGTATCGCTGGTGCGGGTTGTTGTGCAGCCCGAACAGCCGGCCAGTACCATCATCACAATCAAAGTGTCAATGCGGGATACCACGAAGTGTCCTTTAACAGGGTTCGACAAGTTACGAACTTCCGGTGGATGTGGCGAGGCGCACATCGTCAGTGGATTTACAGTTTTCCATTCGATGAATCAAGGCGTTCGCAGAAATCCAATCGCTAGCAATCAATGGTTGGCCGCTACATGTTTATGAGATCATTAAGCGGATCGAGATAGAATTTCTGGAACATCGTGATCACAACCGTGCCAATGACAACGGCGACCAGCAACAGCGTGCAGACAAAGCCAATTGTCCCCAGCAGCTTCATGTTGTTTTCGGCGCGCGATTGCAAGTCCATCGACGCCCGATCCATGGTCTCGGCTAGTGCACCGGCCAATTCGCCGTTTTCAACGTAAATCAGAAATTCGGTCGGGAACGAACTGGTTTGTCGCAAGGCAGTCGCAAAGTCATTTCCGTTTTGGATGGACCTGCAAACGGCATCTTCAAGTCGCTGGTAGTAATAATTCTGGGTCGCAGCCAGTGACATTTTTGCGGTCTCGACTGCGTCCATGCCGGCATTTTCCGAAATCGACATCGCCCAAGCCATTCGCGAAAGTGCCAGGGCCTGGATAGTCTTGCCCACGATGGGAATTCTGCCCGCCGCCCGCATCGGCAACGTTCCAAAACATCCATTTTTTGTGCCATGAAACAGCAAGCCAATTGTCGTGACGACGCTGGCCACACAAAAGACGTAAAACGAGAAATTGGCGATTGCGCTCCCCATGCCAAACCAGTTGGCTGCAGCGTCCCCAAACAGTGCGCCGAGCACGAGAATCAATACTCCGATGATCAAGATGGCAAACGTCAGCTCGAACAATGGCCAGGCAATACTGATCAAAAATCCGTTTCGGAACTTGACCAGATTCTCGTAATGAATCGCCAATCGGTTGAAAGCTTCATCCAACCGGCCACCTTGCTCGCCAGCGCCGACGACCGCCAGTACCAGGTCAGGAAAAAAACCATCTGCCGCTTTCATCGACTCGGCCAAGGACTTGCCCTGTCGAATCTGCTCCACAACAGCACGGGACTTTGACCGGTACGCCAGGTTTCCAAATTCGGTTTCCCGCGAATAGACCGCCTGGATATCGATACCTGCCGAGTATCCGGTCGCAAGGCGGCGGAAAAGTTTGGCCATCTGTCCGTGTGTGATTCGAACCATTTAGGAGATAACTATCCGGATTGTTCCATTGGGCATCGTTCAAAATATCGGGATATTCGTACCGAATCACGCATCTTCCGCATGGAATCATCAAATCCTGGAAATAATGGCCTAGGCGATTTTGCGCCTTCAATCGGATCGGATACAATAATGTTGAACACCTAGGATACCTTTGCGTTCCTGGGCATTTGTTTTTTTTCCTGTCCAGATTTAAACTTCGGAGTCGTTATGCAAAGAATCGGTCGCAAAGTTTTCTTGATTTTGCCATGCCTGATCATTGTTATTCATTCCAGGAATTTGTGGAGCCAAACATGGCAGGAATATATCGGTTGGGAAGCCTTGGACGCCGAATTGGGGGAATCCTTGGCGGATGGCTTTGGCTTGATGGTTTCTCACGTTGAAGCTCCGATCGAAACTGGCGCCTACTTGCCCGATCCTGCACACAACCAATTCTTAAACCCTGATAAAAATTTCGAAGATTTGTCAGATGTAGCTCCAGGCATTTCCGGGCATGCAACAACGGTCGGTCGCCTCTTTTATGGGAAAACGCACAGTATTGCCGGAGGAATACTGGACATTGGCAACTATGAAGCAAACGACTGGATCAATTTTGCGACCGGCTTTGCCGGCAATGCAGTACCCGACCTTCAGCCATTCGCTGTGCAAAATCACAGTTGGGTGGCGAACACTGGGATCACCGACGCCCAGGCAACAAACATTCTGGCGCGAGTCGATTATATGGCCAACGTAAACAACATGAATGTTGTTGTTGGCACAAACAATGGTGGAGTTACTTTGAGGCTGCTCGCAACCGGTTACAACTCGATTACAGTTGGCAAATCGAATGGAACTCACGCAACGGGATTAACTCAGTTCAATGGCGCAGGACGGGTTAAGCCAGAAATCGTTGCTCCGGAAAATTTCACGAGCTTTTCGACACCGATTGTGAGCGGGCTGGCCGCCATTTTAAGAAATGCCGGAAACGGAACTAACGCGGATAACAACGAAGCCGTGAAAGCGATGATCCTTGCCGGTGCCACGAAGGTCGAATATGCCAATTGGTCAAACGAGGATTTTCCACTCGATTTTGTTTATGGTGCTGGTGAGGCCAATGCCTACAACAGCTACAAGATTCTGCTGGCCGGTGAAACTGATGGTCAATCGACTCTGCCATCGAACTCCAGTGGACCAGATGGTTGGGATTTTGGCACGAGTAACCCGGGTCAGAACATTTTCTATTCGATTGAACTGGCCGAACCAGCGGATCAGCTATCCGTCGCTTTGACCTGGAACATTCTGATCGAGGACATCAATACCAACCCGAACGTCTTTGTACCAGCCTCCGATTTGGCTGACCTCGATATGTTTGTGGTCGGACCTGACGGTTTCGCTGAAATCAGTAACAGTACGACTCACAACATTGAGCACATTTACGGCCGCAATCTGTCCGCTGGAACTTATTCGATCGTGATTATTCCCCAAATTGGATCGCCCGCTGTCGACTTCGGATTGGCATGGCGGACGGCTGAGATTATCGATACGTCGACGGAATCGGTCAGCGTGATTCAGGGGGGGAAAAGCAACGGTTCACTGTTGGCGATCCTCGGCAGCGACAATGTCTCTTATGAGGTGCAGCCGGATCCCGCTGCGGGCCCGACGGAAACTGCAGCTGTCATGGAATTTGAAACGACCTGCCCTGTCAACATGCCGAACTCGATTCAGTTCGATCTGGAGGCAAGGGTCAATTCAGCGAATATCGAACAGAGCATTGAACTCTTCAACTATACGACCGGGTTATTCGTTCCCTTTGACATGTCCCCCGCTACAATCAACGATTCCCAATTCGATGCTTACATCCACGCCGAGCTATTTAATTTTGTGAATGAGGCGACAGGTCGAATTCGAGCCCGAGTATCCTGGAGATCCGTGGGGCCAGTCTTTCTGTATCCCTGGTCGGTACGCGTGGATCGTGCTTCCTGGAGCATTTCCCAATAGTCGATTATGGATTCAGCTGCAACTGATTTCGAAGCAATGATTGCCACAGCTTCTGTCAATCTGTGTTGCCCCAATTACGGAATGATTCGATGATTTATTCGCGCGCGTTTTTATTCCTGATGCTCGCCTTGGCTTCGACACCCTTGGGCGGACAACCGCTGGATGAATCGAGTGGTATTGCCACAGTGAATTTCCGTTCTGGAAATCGTTTGTCCGCCGAGATCGTTACCGAAACCTCGGACGGCAAACGAGATTTTGTGGTTCTAAAAACGGAATCGGGAGGCCTGTTGAAACTTGATAAAGCCAAACTGATTCAGAGCATCGTCCCCTTTGGACGCGAACAGCAGGAATATGCGGCTCGAATCGCACAGCTCGCGCAGACGCCTGAAGGGCACTGGCAAATGTACGAATGGACGAAATCCGACGGACGTCGTTTGGCATTCCAGCAGGAAAACAGATTCCATCTGAAACGAATCGTTGAACTGGATCCCAGTGATTCCAAGGCGTGGCAATTGTTGGGCTATATCGAAATCGCCGGTCGCTGGGTTCCCGAAGAACAGCACTATGTTTCACAGGGATACGTAAAATCGGGTGGAAAATGGATTCCGAAAATTCAGGTTGATGTCGACCGAAAAAAGACTTCGCGGGAACAATTTCAGAATGATCGAAAAATTGCTTTGAAGAAATGGAAAAAAAATGTCTTGCCGTCGGCGGAGCCGGACGTTGTTCGTTCCGAGTTGTTCAAGATCGTGGACCCGGTATCGGTTGATTTTTTTGTCGACAACTATCTGAAAAAAGAGAGCGAGCCGAAGTTGCGCATGCTGTATTTGGAAGCGATTGGCCTGGTTGCCAGTCCCTCCGCGCAACAAGTTCTGGTCGAATGCGGAATGAAAGACAGTGATCGCGACGTTCGGGAAGCAGCCATGACGCAACTGGAACAGGAACATTTTAACCCGGATGTTTCCGTCAGTTTACTCGTCCGTTATCTGGGCAGCACCAGAAACGAACTTGTCAATCGCGCCGGACGCTGGATCGGCCGACTGAATCGCAACTCGGGAATCATCCCGCTGATTGGTTCTTTGGAAACAAAGCACAAAATGCAAACCGGAAACGATCCGGGTCGAATCACGACCGGATTCGATAGCAACGGCGGGACAGGATTATCCACAGGCGGCGCACCAACCGTAATTGAGACGAGGAGCAATGAAGATGTGCTGCGAGCCCTGGAGCAGATTACCGGGCAACGATTCGGCTTCGATGCGAACCGTTGGAAGGAATGGTACATTTCGCAGCACACGATCACGGAATTCGATTTTCGCCGCGACTCCGAAAATTAATGGCCTGTTCCAAAACATCGGCCAACGTACCAGGTTTTGTCGGGTTTATTCCCATCCGATGGCTGATTCGGAGTCGAGGACGCGGATACGCCTTGCCGGAACTTCGATAAACCGGACAATGATCCGTTTTCGCGCGGTTTGCTTCCGCTTGAGTTCCGGCTGACCCGTCTGTTTCCGAATTTTCTCGACTATGTTTAACGCAATTTTCGCTGGTGTTGATGTTGGCGGGACCAACACCAAAGTCGGATTGGTCGATGACGCTGGTGACATTATCGCTGATGAAAGTTTTCCAACCGATCAACAGCGGGGACCCGATTTTGCATTGGGGCAGGCATCCAGAGTTATCGAAAAACTGCTACGGAATGCCGGAAAAGATAGTGGGCATTTGATCGCGGCAGGCGTCGCGACTCCAGGTCCGATGGATATTCCCAACGGCCTTGTTCTGACTCCATTTAATATGGCGGGTTGGAGAAATTTCAATGTGCGCGATGCGTTCGCCCAGCTGATTCAAAAACCTGTTGTCTTTGCCAACGATGCGGGTGCGGCCGCGTTTGGCGAATATTGGATTGGCAGCGGCAGGGAGTATTCCAGCATGATTCTGATTACACTTGGGACCGGAATCGGCGGTGGTATTATCATTGAAGATCATTCGATCGATGGGGCGCACAGCCATGGCGCGGAGGTAGGGCACATCACTGTCGATATCTCGAAAAACGCCCGGCTGTGTTCGTGTGGTAAACGCGGACATCTTGAAGCTTACGCCAGCGCGACTGCCCTCGTTGACCGCTGTCGGGAAGCCCTCGACCGCGGGACAGAAAGCAGTTTGGCCAATCGGAACTCCAAGGTCATTCCGCTCACGGCGCTGGATATTGCCAACGCTGCCAATGATGGGGATTCACTAGCGAATGAAATGATCTTCGAAACCGCCTGTTTCCTGGGCCAAGGCATTTCTTCGTTGGCGCATATCGTCGACCCCGAAGCGGTATTCCTTGGTGGAGCGATGACATTTGGCGGCTCGGAATCAGCATTGGGACAGCATTTTATTGGTGTGATTCGGCAGGTTGTGAAGGATTGCGCATTACCAATCATCGGCGAACACCTGACAATTGGTTTCGCTTCGCTTGGCGCAAAAGCTGGTTTCGTCGGGGCGGCAGGTCTGGCCCGTCGCAAGTTCGGCCAATCCGTGGCTCGGGCATCGGCATAGCAACGGGCATCTGCAGAATTGAAATCTATGGCTGAGATTGAAAATGAGAACATTCGCAACTTCTGCATCATCGCCCATATCGACCACGGCAAGAGTACGCTGGCCGATCGCCTGCTGGAATTCACGGGGACGGTTTCCAGGCGGGAAATGAAAGAACAGCTGCTCGACGACATGGAGCTGGAACGGGCTCGCGGTATTACGATCAAGGCCCGGGCGGTCGCCATGTCGGTGAATCACCGGGGAAAAACCTATGAACTGAATCTGATCGATACGCCCGGCCATGTTGATTTCCATTATGAGGTTTCGAGGGCATTGATCTGTTGCGAAGGCGCATTGCTGCTTGCCGATGCATTTCAAGGAGTCGAAGCGCAAACGGTGGCTACCGCCTATGCAGCTATTGAACAGGACTTGGATATCGTTCCAGTCATCAACAAAATCGATCTGAAGCACGAACGCAGCGATGAGGTTGCCCGTGAAATGGAGCAAACGATCGGAATTAAAATCGACGACATCGTTCGAGTCAGCGCCAAGACCGGGTTGAATATCGACCAATTGGTCGACGCAATTATCGATCGAATTTCGCCACCATCGGGAGACCGTAACGCCCCGCTGCAGGCGATGGTGTTTGATTCCCATTACGACGAATTCCGAGGTGCAGTGACTTACGTTCGAGTGATGAACGGGACGATCCGGAAAGGCCAGAAAATTCGGTTTCTTCAGGCCGGAATCGATTACGAGGTACTTGAGCTGGGCCAGTTCTGCCCCAAACAGTCGCCGCGAACCCAGTTGGTGGCCGGTCAGGTCGGTTATTTGATATGCAACATCAAAACCCTTGGTGAAGTCAAAGTGGGTGACACTGTCACCGTCCCCGGCAGCAAAGCAGCCCCGCCGTTGGAAGGATATCATGA
Organism: Mariniblastus sp.; assembly: GCA_041751295.1. GTDB lineage: Bacteria > Planctomycetota > Planctomycetia > Pirellulales > Pirellulaceae > Mariniblastus. The sequence goes on along the minus strand of JBGSXT010000405.1, from coordinate 1,512 downwards.
ACCCAAACGGATGGTTTACTGCGGACTGTATCCATCCGACGGACAGGATTTTACCGAACTTCGAGACGCCTTGACCAAGCTCTCCATCAATGACCCCAGCTTCGATTTTGCGCCTGAATCAAGTGACGCGTTGGGGTTTGGATTTCGTTGCGGTTTTCTCGGCCTGTTGCACATGGAAATCGTCCAGCAACGGCTGGAGCAGGAATCGGATGTCGATTTGGTACAAACGGCTCCCAATGTCACGTACGAAATCCTGACACGCAAAGGCGAAGTCCTGGAAATTCACCGACCGCAGGAAGTTCCTGATGCCGGTGAAATTGAAGAATTCCGCCAGCCCATCGTGCGTGTCAATCTGATGCAGCCGGAACAGTACATGGGGGCCGTCATGCAGCTGTGTCAGGAGCGGCGGGGCGTGCAAAAACAGACCGAATATGTTTCGGCGACGCGAATTATGTTGACCTACGACCTGCCACTGGGCGAAGTCATCTACGATCTGCACGATCGCCTGAAAAGTATTACTCGTGGCTACGGCACGATGGACTATGAATTGGTTGGTTACTTTCCAGCCGATTTGGTGCGCGTCGATATTCTGGTCAATGGCACGCGCGTGGATGCATTGAGTATCATCTGCAATCGCTCCGATGCGGATCGCCGTGGACGGGTGGTCGTCAAGAAATTGAAACAGGAAATCGATCGTCACATGTTCGAAGTCGCAGTTCAGGCAGCCATTGGCAATCGGGTGATTGCCCGCGAAACCGTAAAAGCCATGAGAAAAAATGTGACCGCAAAATGTTACGGTGGTGACATCACCCGCAAACGGAAACTGTGGCAAAAACAGAAAGAAGGGAAGAAACGAATGAAGTCGATCGGTTCGGTCGATATTCCTCAACGCGCATTCATGGCCGTTTTGCAGACGGGCGACGAAAAAAACAAATGATATCTACTCACGGGATGTCAGAGCGGGCTGGCATGCCGTAACATGGATGACTCGCAACGCGATCTGTCCGGCGATCCAAAGTTGAACCACATGATGAATCTGCTGCTGTTGTTAAACTGGTTTTTATGTCTGGTTTCCGCGTCAGTCACCGATGACCGGATATCCGAGTTGGCCAGTCAATATAAATCCGGAAGCCAGACAGAACGAATCGAAGCGGTCTTGGAACTCGGTCAGCGGATTCCGGATCTGACCGATGAGCAACAACTGGATTCGGCTTACCAGACCCTGATTGATGCCGTTGCCGATCCGGCTGAACTGGTTGCATCGGCGGCAAAATTGCGGCTCGCGGAACTTGGACTGCAGGCGGTTCCGTATCTGAAACCATTCCTTGAATCCGGAAAGTTTATCCAGTTCGCGAAAGCCTGCGAGTCCATCAAAGCAATCGGGCCATCAGCCAAAACGTGTATTCCATGGTTGGAAAAACATGTTGACAGCACTGACCCGAAATTCCAGCTCGCCGCTTTGCACGGTTTGGGCGTGTTTGAAGGCGAAGAATTGCTACCTGTCCTCGACAA
>JBGSXT010000404.1:0-7729 GCA_041751295.1 Mariniblastus sp. | reverse complement strand
TCTTCGCTGGATTTATCGGACGTCCGTTCTGTAAGGGTTGAATAAGAAAGTCCATATTTGACGAACATAATGATAATTCCTGTCGCCGTTAACCATGTCCGGGCGGCAGCAAGGCTGGGCAGAAGACGCAAAATTCAATTGATTTGATGTAACTGGACGTCGAAAAACGTTGAATTCAGAGCTGGAATTGTCTATTCTATAGGAACAGTTCTCGCGTGCATTGGATTACGGGCCAGATTTTTGCCTGAATCTGACGGACTGTTGGTGATAGCGTGATTTTTTGGAGTTGCCGTTTTGACGTCAGCCGTGTTTCCTCCCTGGTAAAGCCATGGATGACGGCAATCTGGCTGGTTTGTTGAAAGTCATTTCCAGATTCGGTAGCTGACAGCAGATTTTGTAATGTAGTTTTGATTGTTTTTGTTGGGCAAATTTTTCCAGGTCATTTTTTGACCTGCCTGCAGGCTCAGTCTCGAATGGAGTATGAAATGCTAACTGGTAAACGCTTGATTTCCTCGTTTTGTGTCATGCTGGCAATTGCCCTGGCTTCCCAACCGGCCGTTTCGAACGCCCAGATTTTCGGTGATGAGCTGAACAACTCGGTTGATCTGGATTTATTGGCGGTTATTCAATGTCAGCTTCCAGAGGGTACAGACGAATTGCTCGAGTTCATTATTTGCAATTTGCTGTTGCCGGATTTGATCGACCAATTGGTTGAATCCGAGGCTTTCCTTGACCAGGTTTTCGCTGGATATCGCAATGACATCCCGTTTTTTCTGCGACGACAACTGGACAATCCTTTACGCGTTGAAGTCGTCTTTGATGCGATCGACGGGCCGGGAATGGTTTTGGCAACGGCTGGACCGACATCATTCGCCAATTTAATTCCCAATCCATTTTTGCGCAACTTTGGCACCAGACGTGCTTGGTCGATTCCGCGTACGGCGAGGATTACGCTGGATGTTGACGATGTTGTCGATTTGGTACTGACCGAGGTGATGATCGACGTGGCCGTTCATGAAGCGTTCCACGCGATGGGTCACCCCAGCGCGTTTCTGATTTCTGGACTCAATGGTCCAACCAACATTTTCGGTCAAGTCAATTTCCTTGGTGATGACACCGGGATCGACGAATCCGGTTTTGGATTGTTGGAATTCCGGTTTGAATCCGGGAATCCATTTGCCCAATTCATTCCGCTTTCGCAAAGCGATAGTGCTGCCCATCTGAGCGCTTTTGAACCAGCCTTCAATCAGCCTGCCAGCGGAGTCCAGGAAGTATTCCTGCCTACGGCACCTCCGCCCGGAATTCAGGCATTCATGTCACGGTCGTTGCAGGGGATGTTTGCCGATTTGGGGTACAAAGTCCGTGGCGTCAATGCAGCCGGCTTTGTCGACAACGATCAGGACGGTATCGAAGACGACCCATTGATTATCAATCCGACCCCTCCAGGCGAACCGAATCCGTAGGGCAGGGATTTTAAATTCTGGGTTTTATCTGTGCTCAGCCTTTGCAATTGAATTACGTTCTATTCCTCCAGCATGTCGAGGCAGGGGTCGAGTCCGGTTTGGAGGCAGAGTTTGCTACGGTTTTTTTCCTGCTGCAGCAGATTCAAACGCTGTTTTTCCTGCAGCCGTTCGATTTTGGCCTGAGTCTGATGGAAGATGCGTACTGGTTTTGATCGGCGGCGAGCGGCTGTTTTTGGGACCTTGCCGACGATTGAGAATAATTCGTCTTCCAGTGAAAGCATGAACTGGTACGTTCCCGGTTGGCCCTGACGGGCAGTGCGTCCGATCAGTTGCCGGTCGATGCGGGAACTTGAATGTATTGCGGTGGCGATGATGTGCAGTCCACCGCACCGCAGCACGGATTCGCTGACATGAATATCGGTGCCGCGACCGGCGATGTTGGTGGCGACAGTGACACGACCTGGTTGGCCGGCCTGTTCGATGATCTTTGATTCACTCTCGTGTTCTAAACAGTTCAACACGTGGTGTTCGATTTCATATTCCGAGAGAGCCTGGGAAACTCGTTGCGCTGCACTGACGGAGGGCGTGCCAATCAGTACCGCCTGACCAGCGATCAGACGTCGCATCGTTTCAATCACGATTGCGTTCGTTTTGTCTTCGTATCGCTGGAAGACCCGATCCACATCGCCCGTCCGCAGGGACGGTTTTCGCGTCGGAATGGTCGTCACAGACAACCCGTAGACTTTTTTGAACTCGCGGGCCACCTGCCTGGCAGTACCCGTCAGACCGGCCAGATGGGCGTAATTTCGAAAGTAGGATTGAACGGTAACTTTCGCCATCGTCTGCGTGCCAGAAGTGATGGCCACGCCGGCTTTGGCTTCGATCGCCTGGTGCAGCCCGCTTTGCCACTTTCGGCCGTCCGCGATACGGCCAGTTGATTCATCGATGATCGCCACCTTTCCGCCGTCGACAACGTAATGGCGATCGGCCTGAAACAGATAATTGGCGCACAACGAGTTTTCTACCTGACGATAAATTTCATTGGAACCGAAGGCACGCACGAATTCAGGAGGGCACAAGCCCAGGACATTCAGGCATCCGCGTTTCGTCAGTGCCGACGATCGCATATTGTGATTCAGTTCAAACTGTCCCTGCCTGCTCAGACTGAGCGCCATCTGCTGACATCCCCGGATCATTTCTTGTTTGAAATGATCTTCGGCGGCTGGACTGGCAATCAACAGTGGTGTCCTGGCGTCATCGATCAAAACGCTGTCGACTTCGTCGACGAGTGCGAAATAGTGTCCACGCTGTACTGCCATCAATTCGCGCGGATCGGATGCGCGATGGACCGACGATTCGTTTCTGCCCACCAGCCGATCCTTCAAAAAATCAAAGCCAAACTCTCGAGCGGTGCCGTAAGTAACCGCCGCGTCGTATTCTGCCCGGCGTTTTTCCCGTGGCAGACTTTCGACCACGCATCCCACCGAAATTCCCAGTCGTTCAAAAACTGCGACTGCGAATTGGGCGTCGCGCTGGGCCAGGTAGTCGTTAGCGGTTACGACGTGGCATCCTTTGCCGACGAGTGAATGCAAATAGGCTGGCAGCAGTGCAGCCAATGTTTTTCCTTCGCCCGTTTGCATTTCCATGATTCCACCTTCAAACAATCCGATACCGGCGATGATCTGGACTTCGTAGTGGGCCTGGCGGTGGGCGCGGCGGGCCGATTCCCGAACCACAGCGTAGGCCTTGGGCAACAATGCGCGCAACCAGGATTGTTGCGCAGAATCTCTCAATTTTTGATTCGATCGTCTCAATCCATGCCGATGGCTTGCGACCCAGTCCCCAGTAGGATCAGTCAAATTCGAATGACCTTGGGCCGCTGCCTGCAATTGTTTGGAAATTTGTAACAGTTGCTGGTCTGAAACTGTGTTCAATTCGTCGGAAAGTTGAATAATTTGGCGGACCAGCTGGCGGTAGGCAGCGCGACCGCAAACCCAGCGCGCAATGGCGTCACAGCCAAACCATGAGACATTGAACAACGCGCCTGAACGGGTTGATTCGTTGTCCGGGCGACACGCCATTTGGGCGTTTATTTTGGTTGCCTGGCGCGTCGTCGGGACGAGTTTCCGGCGGCCAGAAGTGTCGATATTTCGAGAACGGTCAGTGTGATGACGCCAAGGGGGCGTTATCCAACTAGCTTTCAAAGTTGAAAGTGCTTTTAACATTGCGCCAAATCCATTCTGCTGCCGTCCGAGATTCAATGGCAACTTTTGCTTTACCGCGGAGGCCTGGCAGAAGCAGACTTTGGTCTCCATCGATCCGCACGATTGCAAGATATTGATTATCCTGTATTTCATTATTTTTGTTCAGCGTCACAGTTCGATCTTCACTGCCAGTTCCAATCGACGTGGAGGATATTCGTTCAATTGTTCCGGTAAATGTCCGCTGCGGCAGATGGTTCAGCCTGATACGAACCTGTTGTCCGATTTGCATGCCTTGGACATCGAGCGGGTCGACTCTCAACTTGGCGTGCATCTCTGGCGATGTCGCAAGCGAAAACAGCTGAGTTCCTGTTTCCAGGTGGCAACCCACGTTCAACAGGTCGATCGGAGTTCCGCTCCAGGACGGCAGCTTGCGTTTTGAACCTGGATCAGGCCGTCGAATCGACGGTTCAACAATCACTCCATCCCGGTTTGCATAAACCTGCAGCCGTTGCAGTTGCGTTTGCAGATCGGCAATTTCCGAATTGATGGATTGGAGATTCTCAGCGGCAATCGCCGACTGTTGCGCATCGACCAGGATTTTATGCTTTCGCAATTCGATTTCCTGAATCTTCTTTTTGGTCAAAAGTTGATTCAATCGTTCAGTTTCATCGAAATTGAACAGCTCCAGTAGCAATTGTCCGGCACATACCGACTGGCCAGGCTGCACGTGGATTGCAGCCAATTGCGCATTGGCCGCCGCATAAACATGCTGAGAGTTCGCGTACTCCAATTGCAGTGTTGTCTTTAACGGGATAGGGATAGGAATCAGGTACGCGGCGACAAGCAACCCGACCACCAACAGGGCCGAAACGCACGGGCGAATTCGATTCAGGGTTCCGTACTGGCTGTGGTGCTGACGGGCAGATTTGCGGATTCGTCTTGCCCAGGCAGCTGCACCGCAGACGGCACTCAAAACACCGACTGCCAAACCTGAATACTCCAACCGCAGCGGCTTCAGCATCGCATACAGGATCCAACAAATTACAAATACGAGAAGAGCCTTGTAAATGGTCGAAGCGATCGAGTAAAGGACGAAAAACAACTTCGTTTTCACCGGCAGTCGCTCGGTTTCTAAGTAAATTCCCAAGCACAACCCCAGGAATATGTTATACAGTGACTTGTCAGCTTTTTGGCGGAGATTGGGTATTTCCAGCCAGTCGGCCAGAATGTAATACCCGTCCAAACGCAACAGCGGATTCAGATTGAACAGCAGCGTCGAAATGCTGGAAACAACAAAGGTCAGAAAACAGATTTGATTGAAACCGCCCGGCTGCGAATGCCACCAGCCAAAGAACGCAAAGGCCGCGATCAGCAGCTCGACGTAGATTCCGGCCAGCCCGATTCCCATCCGCTGCCATTTCGACCGCAACGTCCAGGAATCGGAAACGTCGCAATACAGGCAGGGACTGAACACAAGAAACGCTATTCCAATCCCGTGGCACTCTCCACCGGCATGTCGGCAGGCAAACGCATGTCCCAGTTCGTGAAAGATCTTCGTAATTCCGATCACCAGCCATAGCGAAACCGTACACTGCCAGGTTGTCAAACTCTCCAGCGCTGGGAGTCGATTTCCGATTTCGGTGGCATGAGCCAACATGAAGACCCATGAATAAATGATCATCGTCAGCGCCCAGATGACAACGCCCGGATGAAAAGACCATTTGGCCAGTCCGTAGCCGACATTGAGAATCCAGGTTGGATCAAAACTGGGCAGGCGGATGAACAGGACATTTTTCAGCGTCTGTTTTGTCTGTTGCCATCTTTGAACGCCACCGCGGTGATTCATCGCGGCTCCCTGGCCGGGCCGCGTCGACCAGGCCAGTCCCTGCTGGTAGAGGTCGAGGGCCATTTGTTGAATCTGCGAGCGAGTTCGACGTTGGGTTGGGCATTTCCGCCGGAACTCCGCGAGAATTTCGTCGAGGTTCTTTTTCCCATCAAGCAGTTGAAGCAGCTCGTATTGTTCGGGTTCCAATCGAAAGTATTTCAATTTCACTGGATCCTTGACAATCCAGCAGACATGACCCATATACGTCGACTGACGGCACAGCAAATCTTTTCGAGCCGACAGCGGAACCGCGCGTTGACTGGATGAGATTAAATCCATTAACCGGCCTCCCGTGTGGACGATTTCGAAAGTCCCTGACGGAAAAGCAGTTCAAGCTGGGCCTTGGTCAATTCCGCAGCCGCGCGGGCCTGTTCAATTTGGGCGTCAGCAACGGAGTCCTGTGACCTGAGAAACAGATCGAGTGATGCACGTCCTGACTGAAATTCTGCGGCAACGGCGGCCAGTCGACGTTCGGCCGAAGCCAGCCGGCGTTTTGTCGACGTCAGCGCCTGACTCCACTTCTCTACCGATTTTGCGGTATAGGCGATTTCATGCCCGATTTCTTTTTCCTGCAATCTGCGGGCGGTGGTGGCCTTGTTCAGTAGCAGGCTCAGATAGCGGACGTTCAATCGCTCCCGATTGAAACCTAACGGCATCGAGAACTCGAACCCAACGTTCCAACCGACATCATCCAATTCGGCAATATCAGCAATGGCTCCTGTCGAATCAAACAGGTCGTCGCCAAGTCCATTGAGCTGTACACCGGAAACGAGGTCCAGTTGTGGACGCTTGAGTTGCCGGGCGGCATACAACTGATACTCGATCGCCTGGATTTGCAGGTCCTGTTTGATCAGCTCTTTACGATTGTTGAGTCCATTGGAAACGGAACTCTGCAATTCGAATATGATCGGCAAATCAAACGGGTCATCGACTGCGACCAGCATGACATCGACTTCTTCCGATAGCCCGATCCGATGTTTCAGTCGGCCAGCTGCCTGTTCCAACTCGACGAGCGCCGCATCAGCGAGTGCTTTTCGGCGATAGTAATTTTCCTCAGCCTGGGCTTCGTCTGCTGCGCCCCCGCCGGCCAGTCCGGTTTCCGCCCGATTTCGAATGCGCAGCCAGATCGCATTAGCATTTTCCTGTGCAGTTTCCTGATTTTCGTAAACCCTGAATGCCAGCCAATAATCCCAGTAAAGTTCTTCAGTCTGTTTGGCCAGTCGTTCGACGCCCAATCCAAAATCGATTTCAGCGGTTCGTTCAGAGATTTGGGCCAAGGCGATTCCATTGTTCTGTTGCCGGTTTCGATAACTGTTGGGACCCGCAATGCCGGTAAACAATCGTCCCCGACCGGCCAGGATCGGTTGACGAAACTCACCACGCAGAAATCCATTGAATCTGGGGTCAAGCGGAAAACTCTGGGTGTCAGTTGCATAATCAATATTGTGGATGACTGAAAAGGTCCCGCCAGAAGTAACCGGTTTATCCAGCCTTCCGTAAAAGCTGCTGTTGTCGTTAATCAACAGATTGGAGGAGAGCAAGTTGCTGTTGGCCAGCAGGACCGAGTTGCGTCCCCATTGGAAACCGGTCGCCAGCTGCGTATCGAAGCTGGCGAGGGCCGCATCGACACTTTGTTGGCTCGATTTCTGCAGATCAGGATCAAACGTCGATTGAAGAAACTGCGGGTTTTCCAGCAGGGGATTGGCCGCGCTCAAAAAGCTGGCGTTATCAACAATGAATTCACTATTTCCGATTGCCAGACTCAATGCTTCACTCAAAGTCAATGTCTTTGTTTGCTGTGCGTTGGCATCGGCAGAAACAGGAGCCATGGCTGGCAAATCATTAGTTCCCGTTTGACCCTCAATCTGAAAATCATGTCTATATTCAAACTCGACTGAACCCGACAAGCTGCCATCGGCCTTGTCGTTCAAACTTGCATTGTCGATCGCGTTCAGTTCCCCGTCGGAAACTGCCGCCAGTCCTATCAATTCCGTATCATGCTGGGCGACGCTGGCAGGATTGGGTATTTCCAGCGTGGTCTGGCAGCCTGCCAGCAAGAGACTGGTAAGGACGATGGGTCCCAATGACCGTGGTGGCAGCGATAGGGTTTGGATCGTAAACAAAGCTGATCCTGTGTTGGCACGATATTCGCCGAAAACGTCCTGGTCACCGAGTGG
>JBGSXT010000403.1:0-2487 GCA_041751295.1 Mariniblastus sp. | reverse complement strand
ATAGATGGGCTGATTGAAGTCGCTGTTTAGCCGCTCCAAGACAAACTGACCGGATACACGGGCCGCAACGGCGACAAAAAAAGCTGCCGTCAGCAGTGACAGGATCAAAATACGTTTCATGGCAATCAGATTATTCATTTCAGTCTCATCCAAAATTGTTTTCTTTAGACAGCCGGTTTCGGAAGCGGTTCCACCGTTCTCCCAACCCAATGGTTCCGTTTAATTGAGTCGATTGAAACATTATTCAATTTAACGAATCAGATTTTCGAGCCTGTTCACAACAAGGTCAGAGTAGCCACAGCCCATCAACGCGGTGAGACTTGCCCGGATTATTCTTTTCTTGCAATTGAAATCGTATTCCCATTCCAAACTAGTTCCGGCGATTGCCGGGCCAAATCATATCGTTCCGTTTTTCCCTCCGGCCAAGTGACTTCAATCGCTTTCGGACTTGACGCTCCCAGACAAAATTCCAAAATCGCTGAGCTTTGACTCAAATAAGAGCTACCCGCGTAGACCTCCGCTGACTGCGTAACGCCATTCTGCTGAATGACGCGAACGAAGCTTCCTGCTCCGTTTCGATTTGAGGCATTGCTGTTTTCAAGTATGACATAAATGGAATTTTTATTTTCCGATTGATCCGAAAACGAAAGCAGTTGATCGTTATTCTGCGCTGCCAGTAAATCCTGTCGTCCCGCCGACGACAGACTGATGCGCGTCACGGACTTGCTGTCGCCGATGGCAAAGAATCCACTCCTTTGTGGCCAGACCGATTCGAAGTTCCCATTGCCCGTGCCTGTCAGGACAACGCCACAACCGCCGGCCATTTGTCCGGTTTCCCGCTGCGGCGTAAAAAAATTCTGGCCGATGCACAAATCCGGAAGACTGTCTTCGTTGGCAAATACGAACTCAGCACCAAACCCGGGAGCGATTTGCGCGAGTGACGGCAGTGGCCGGAACTCGAATCCGGCCTGTCCGTCGTTGACCAGCAATCCAGAACGGATTTCGTTGATCTCGAAACGCAAGGCGTCGTCCAAATCTGCGGATGCGTAAATTTGATTCAAATTCGCATTCGCAAAGGACTCAAAGCTGGTAAGACGCTGGCGAACCGCCGGCATGGCGTTGCACGTTCAGCTGAAACCTCGCACGGGCAACAACTGGTTCTCCGCAAATTTTGCTTCAACCACATCCATGCGACCATTGCGGTCGAAATCCGAATAATAGATTCGGTACGAATGGTTCGAATCGGGGTGGTACTTCGTATTCAGCCCGAAATTCGTAACCACGTAATCGATGTCTCCATCGTGATCGCAATCACGGCCATTGATTCCATTCCACCAGCCTGATTTTTCTGCAATTCCAGTGGTTCCGGTCGCATCGACCAATTTTCCGCCATCATTGCGAAACAGTTTAATGGGCCCCCATTCCAGACAAACCAGTAAATCCAGATCGCGATCGCCATCCGCATCCGACCAAAGGGCAGCCGTAACCATTCCGACATTTTTCAAAGCGTTGGCCAGTTCGTCCGTCCTATCAACCAGTTTCGGAACCCCGTCCTGCGAATCATTTCGCAACAATACATTTTGCGGCGTTGACGGGTATTGTCCAGGCACCACTCGGCCTCCGACAAACAGATCCAGATCTCCATCCCGATCAAAGTCACCACCAACGACACACGAGCTGCTGGTCCGGATGTCCGGCATGACGTCAATACCTGCGGCTTCGAATCTGCTGGAGTTGCTCTGATTCAAATAAAGTCTGTCGCGAAGCAATTCATCGCCCGGTTCGCATTCGACTCCACCGTTGGCCGTGTATAAATCGAGGTCGCCATCCCCTTCGATATCAAACAGCAACGCACCCCTATTCTCCTGTGCCGGATCCAGAAATCGGTTTGCGACCGTTGTCGGTAACAGCCGACCTGATTGATTGATCAGCACTTGGCCACAGGTGCCGGCCCCCTGTCCAAAAAACACATCCTCGTCACCGTCACCGTCAATATCACCGACGGCGATACCAGGCCCGAGCTGGGATAGTTTGTTTGGCAACAGCGGTTGACGCTCGAAATCATCAAAAATGCGTTCCCGATGAATGGCTCCGTTGACTCGCTTGCCCGCAAACATCGTTTTTGGGGTTTTCCCTTGCACTGAATTCGAAACAACATGGGCAGTAGATTCAGGCTCGCGAACGGTGAGAATATTGTTAGCCTGCAGTTCGCTGAACCGACTGGTCGCTCCACTGGGCCATTTGACCGTCAGGAGATCGATTTTTTTGTTGGTTCCCAGGCCGAAGTTCAGCGACGGATCACTGGACGACAACCATCCGCGGGTTTGTGTCAGGTATTTTGTCTGTGTCTGGTTCCCAGATTTGACCTGGACCGTGGCGCCCAAGCCATACCGATTGCTTTCACGACCAATCATCTGAACGCGAATCGAGTTGTGACGGTTTTCGTTGTTCCGGTATATTCCGACGGGCGCATCGGCATTGCAGACC
>JBGSXT010000402.1:0-4223 GCA_041751295.1 Mariniblastus sp. | reverse complement strand
TAACCAGTTGTTGGAAAACAGTCCAAGCTGGGGCAAGGTGTATCGATGGCTGCGACAGACGAGTGCAAATGCCAGTTGCGAAAAAGCCATGATGGCAAAGGCCGCACTGCGGGCAACTGCAAGATTTCCGGAATCGTCTGCATACACCCACCAAAATCCAAATAGCGCGCACAGGCAAATGAGCGAACCGTGATAGAGTATCCGCCAGCCGCGACGGGCAGTGATTACAGACTCTCGGGCAGGCCGCGGTTGGCGCTGCATAATATCGCGCTCGGGTGGTTCCATCGCAAGCGCCAGAGCAGGGAGTCCATCGGTTACAAGATTGATCCACAGAATTTGAATCGCAAGCAATGGCACAGGCATGCCCAGAATGGCAGCAGCAAACATCAACATTACCTCCCCCGCGTTACATGAAAGCAGGTAATGGACAAATTTCTGGATGTTGTCAAATATACCGCGACCCTCCTCAACGGCGAGGACGATCGAGGCAAAATTATCGTCAGTCAATACCATGTCGGCAGCTTCTTTGGTCACGTCCGTTCCCGTGATTCCCATAGCGATGCCAATATCCGCGGCCTTCAGCGCCGGTGCATCATTGACACCATCACCAGTCATGGCGACTACCTGACCCTGCTTTTTCAACGATTGAACAACGCGAAGTTTGTGGGCAGCGGAAACGCGTGCGTAAACAGCGATTTTTTCCACCTGTTCCGCCAGCTGATCGTCCGTCAAGTTGTCGAGTTCCAGTCCGGTTGTCGCGCTGCTTTCGGGAGTGGCTATCTGCAGCTCGCGACCGATTGCCAGTGCAGTTGCCGGATGGTCCCCCGTGATCATCACGGGGCGAATACCGGCACGTTGACAGACCGCGACAGCCGTTCCGACTTCATCTCGTGGAGGGTCAATCATTCCGACAAGACCGGCAAATACGAGTCCATTTTCCTGGTATTTCCCGTCCAGTTGTTCCGGTTCATCGCGGTACGCGAAGGCCAATACACGTAAAGCCCGGCTGGCCATTTCGAAGTTCTGCTTCTGGATTTGCTGCCTTCTTTCAGAGTTGAATTCACGGGTATCGCCATTTCGCAGTTCCGTGGAACACTTGGCCAGGATGACTTCCGGCGCGCCTTTGCTACACATGACAATCCCGCGTGGCCCTTGGACAACGACGGACATTGCTTTGCGTTCAGAATCAAAAGGTACTTCGTAGATTATCTGTTTGCGAATGCCGTCGGGATCGATTCCGCCTTTCATGGACATCACCAGCAATGCAGCCTCTGTGGGGTCGCCAATGACCTGCCAGGGCTCACCATTTTTTCCTGGCGACATGCTGGCGTTGTTGCAGGTCGCAGCGATCGTGATTGCTTTCAACAGGTCCTTGTCTGCATCGCCGGAAACTTCCTTCGATGTCGGCTCGGCCTGCCTATGAGCAACATCAGGATCACTGTGCATCGACTCCTGCAGAAATTTGCCTTGCGGTTCGTATCCTGTTCCTGTAACACGATAACGTCCACTGCCAACCCATAATTCGCGAACCGTCATTTCATTTCGGGTTAGTGTGCCGGTCTTATCCGTACAAATGACGGTGACCGAACCGAGAGTTTCTACACTCGGCAACGTACGGATCAGAGCGTTCCGCCTGGCCATTCGCTGCAGGCCAATCGCCAGAGCGATCGTGACGACGGCCGGCAGTCCTTCCGGAACCGCAGCAACCGCCAGACTGATCGACACCAGCAGGGTTTCCATTAATCCGCCCCCCCGCAGGTATTGAATGCTGAAGATCACGACGACGATGAACAGACAGACAACAACCAGAACTTGACCCAACTCGGTCAATCGTTGTTGCAAGGGTGTCGGTTTTGACACGGATTGATGCAGCATTCCCGCAATCTGTCCCAGTTCAGTCTGCATTCCGGTGGCGTAAATGACTACCGTTGCCTTGCCACGGGTCAAGACGGTACCCATGAATACGGAGTTCCGCCGATCACCAAGTGGCGTGCTGGCGGGCAACACTACTTCCGCATCCTTGGTGGCCGGCATCGACTCGCCTGTCAAAGACGATTCCTGTACCTCGACATCAAAGGCCGTGATCAGTCGCGCATCTGCCGGAACCTGATCGCCAGCTTCCAGTTGAAGTACATCTCCAGGAACCAGTTCACTTGCGGGTATTGATTGGACTGAACTTCCGCGAATCACCTTGGCCATGGGGGATGACATAGCGCGAAGCGCTGCCAGGGCGCGGCCAGCCTTTTCTTCCTGGATAAAACCAAGCGTCCCATTGAGCATAACAATTGCCAAAATCGCAATAGCGTCGATCCACTCGCCCATTGTCCCGGCAATGACCGCAGCCGCAATTAAAATCAGGATCACCCATTGACTGAAATGGGCCAACAGTTTGATCCACCACGCGACAGGCTTCGCTTCCGTCAGGAGATTTGCGCCATATCGCCCGTGCAATGATGCCACACGGCTTTCATCGATGCCATTCACGGCATGGGAGCGCAGCTGATTTATTGCGTCCCGGGCAGACATCGAATACGCTTCAAGTCGAGCCTCGGTTGACAGCTGTGGATTCACTGGATTTCCCCCGCTTCCCGGGCTTTACGTAATTTACTTGCTGCTAAGCAGAGAGCCGACTGTCGAAGTCAAACTCCCCCTTTTGCTATTTGATCTGCTTGCTGTCCAGGTGTCTGCGGGTCCTGCCAGCATCTCACGCGAGACGTTTTAAACAGGATTCCGAATCCGGTCTCTATTCGTCACATTGGATCAACACGGGGCAGCTTGCCATTCGTTATGGGACTTCCTGAGATACATGGCTCACGACGAATACATCATGATTCGCGATCGACTGCAATAGGCCATTGAGATCGAATTTTGTCACTGCTGTATTCAGTTTCTGTCGACCGTCAGCCAAGGAATTGCCACGATGAGTCTCGACCAGTCTCCGGCATTCAGCCGCACAGTGTGCCATTTCGCACAACGTGCGCGCGAAAAAAGCCACGGTAGTGTAAAGCAATCGCTTCAGGACGTGGGTTCTCGTATGCCAAGTGGCAGGCGTCCGAGCTTGTCAGGAATCCGACATTCGGATTGCCAGTAGCAGCAATTCCGGATAACCGGTGGAACAATACCAGATCGAGCTGGCCAATCTGCACGCAGGAGTCGCCAGAGTCATTGGCCGGCGCGGACAATCCCGATTGGCGCGCGGTTTGCGATTGCAGAGTAGGGATCTCAGGATGGAAACTGCAACCGTTGGCAATCCACCGGGCACCACAACATGCAAACGCTGTATGAACAAATTGGCGCAGAGAACGTGGAGAAGCTGGTCGTAGCGTTCTATCAGTATGTGTTGGCCGATCCGATGTTGCAGCCGTTCTTCAAAAACACGTCGATTGAAAAACTGCAACGCATGCAAGTTGCATTTTTCACTCTTGCACTCGGTGGCCCTCCTCCGGACATGGAGATATCGATATATGAAGCCCACCGGGGCCGCGGAATCGAGACCAGGCATTTGACGCGATTCACCGAACATCTGATGAATACGTTGAGCGAAATCGGCATCGACGGACATCGGGCCTCGAAAGTCTACGAACGGCTGGCAACGTATTCCAATGACGTTCTTGGCGATACAGCTGTGGACGGTTGAACGAAGTGACCGCGGCTGGCGATTCCGATTGGTTCTCGGTTTCCAGTTCAACGGACATTCATCCTCAGTCTTGCCAATCCAATACAGATTAGTTGTCAATGGCAATCGACCACGGCAGCCTCAATCGAATCAGTCATTTCCGTACTGAAACGCCGGTCCGGTCCGGTCTGTTTACCGTCAGTTGGTCTTCGCTGCATCAACCATCGTGCCATTCCGCCCACTGAACTTGCCGGATGGGATGGGCAAGCTGAGTAAAACTCACAAAGCAATCGGCCCATGTTGCTACGGCATGAAAATTGCGTTTCAGGAGTTGACGACCAGCCCGAACGGGACCAGGAAATCCAAGCCGAAGATTTCACCGGAGGAATCCATGACCTGCAGGCACCTTCAGAAACTGTATCAGCTTTGCCAATTGCACGATATCAAAATGAGCAGTTCTGATATTGTGCGGATCGCCTGCGGTGAGTGCCGACGCATCGAGGTCTGCCCGGCGGTGATGTTCGATGAATGCGAAAAGCAGTTCCCCGATGTTGAGGACATTTCGTCTGAAAGCCAGATTCACTATCATGGGGATTCCTGAAGTCCT
>JBGSXT010000401.1:0-2698 GCA_041751295.1 Mariniblastus sp. | reverse complement strand
TCCAATGCCCGAGTAGTGGAGTCGATCATGCGGCTTCAGAATGGGCTTCGTGGATCGCCTGGTGGATACGCTCAAACGGTTCAGTTACCGGCAAAGTCTGCAGGAATATTTTCAACAGCTCCTCGGCCTTACCCAGCGAGTGACCCGTTAACTCGAAACGCTGATCTGCGATTTCCAAATCACTGGCAATCCCATCCGCGTCTCCGGTGCACCCGGCTCCGGTGCACCCGGCTGGATAGACATAGACGATCGGTGTCGGAACGCTTTCCGAAAGCGCGAGTAATGCTCGGTCGTCAACCAGTATCAGGTCGAGTTGGGCACGGGCTTTTTGGACGAGCGTGGTACCGATTTGATCGCAAACAAGGAACTCCCTCAGCGTTCGACCATAGAGAATCTGCTGGGCTCGATTGGCAGAAACCGGAGGCGTGCAGTGGAACTCGACCGGCCGACCGCCAGACGTGAGAATCAGCAGCCCTCCACAGTAACCCAGTTGTCTG
This sequence comes from Mariniblastus sp., assembly GCA_041751295.1. Classification (GTDB taxonomy): domain Bacteria; phylum Planctomycetota; class Planctomycetia; order Pirellulales; family Pirellulaceae; genus Mariniblastus. Next base: position 2,201 of record JBGSXT010000401.1, on the reverse strand, counting down.
GATTCAACGACAGAGAGAAAGCCGAATCGGGCATCCCGGTGAGTAATTGGCACTGGCATCCTAAGGTCAAGCGGATTGTAGCGACCGAGTCGCAGTCAGGTGGAGTTGCCAGCAGGCGAATGTCAATCAAAAAACAGGAAAATTCCCGAACGGCCGAGCCGCAGCACAACCTAATGACCATCGGTATGAATCCCGAGCGGACTTTAAGTTGCGGGGCAGCCAAATATCGTCGGATTAAACGTTACTACGCCGAAAATTTACGCCATTGAATTCATTTATGGAAAAGTCTGACGGCTGGAAGGGTTGCTCGCGTTAGCCATCATGCGAACTTTTCAAATACTCTTTCCGGTCGGTTCTTAATGCTCGACACCCATGTAACGGGTGTTTATAATGGGGCTAAGAGAATAAAAACATTTACGGAGTAGACGATGGCTGGAGATGCGAACGATTTTTCACCCATGTTTCGAATTGACGTAACCCAAAATGTCAGTGAGCCCACAATGATAGGAAATCATGAAATGAATTACGGACACGAATTGACGGCGCTGATGCAGCAATTGGTGATCGGACAGGATCGTTCCAATGAACTGCTGGAAGAATTGGTCGACCAGATCGGTGCTGGCCAACGGCAGCGCGCCAACGAATTGGGTCAGTGGAAAGATGCCAATCCGATCCTGGCTCGCAAGTGCCGCGTCGCTGCAGAAGCACTCAGTAAGGTACAAACCGAATTTCTCGAAATGCTGACTTACGAAGTTCGCGATAATTTTGATCACATGTTGGAAGGCGATTTCGTGTTGAACGAGTTTGTCGACAAATACGGTCCAAGACTGGCCCATTTGAATGGAGTTTTACAGCTGTTGTCGCAGCTCAGCTCCGTGCCGCAGCACGCCAACTCGCAGGCGTGACGTTCATTGCCAGATTAGAATTTTGTGGACCCTGATTTACTGGAGTAGCTCAGGGTTTTTTGTGGTGTTAAGCGAGTTTACCTGTAGAACGGATTGCTAATCCGTTCGGCGTGTCACAAGGACGGATTAGCAATCCGTTCTACGGTAGGTTTTCATCCCGCTCGCCATGCCTGATTTTTTAAATCCGGACAAGTTGCTGCTTCCATGTTTGGTGAAATTGTCAGCGTCTTGACTCCGGACAAAGTGAAGCTAGATGGATTTTATTCCCAGCCCGCTCAGCCGAATTCCGATTCGCGGACGACTGTCGACGCTGCCGTGATTGTGCACGGATTGAGTGGTAATTTCTATCAGTCCCGACTGTTGAAGCACTTTGCGATCGAATTGCGTAAGACGGGCATCGGCAGTCTGCTGATCAATACCCGCGGGCACGATTACCTGAACTCGACGCCGCGCATGGGCCGGGCGACGACCATGGGAGCAGCAGTCGAAATCATCGATGAATGCCGGTTTGACTTGACCGCCTGGACCGATTTTCTTGTCCAACGCGGACATCAGCGAATTCTGCTGCTGGGGCACAGCCTGGGTGCGATCAAGTCGCTGTACTGTCAGGCGCATCAGTCCCATCCAAACGTCGTGGGAGTCGCCGCTTTTTCAGCAACCAAACTCAGCTACGATTCATTGCTGTCTTCCACTGGCGGTGATCGGTTCAGTCATTGGCTGGGTGTAGCCCAACAGATGGTCTCAACTGGGGAAGGTCAGCGATTGCTGTTTGTCGATTTCCCGTTCCCAACCTGGATGTCTGCCGACGCCTATCTGAACAAGTACGGAAATGGGGACCGATACAATTGGCTGTCCTTCCTGGATCGAATTGTTGTTCCGACGTTGGCTGTGTTCGGCGAAATTGAGATCAACGAAAACCCGGCCTTCATGGCGATGGCCGAAGACTTACGCAACATTCGCCAGGCCAATTTTCGAGTGGAAATGATTGCCAACGCCGACCACTTCTATTCCGCCCGTTTCAAAGCCGCCTCCTCCGTGCTGGGCGATTGGCTCAACAGCCTGGTTGGCTGATTCCAGCCAGGATTTGTCCCAAAGGTTCTGACCCTCTGGAAATTGAACGTATAGTTCACAGAACGCTCACTGAAAAAGCAGAATGTCCCAATACTGTTCGGCACAAGAAATGAGTCGGTAAAATTTTGGTTCTTTTGACTTTGGCACGCCGTTTGCGCTGTCAAGATGGCCGTTCAGGGTAATCTGTCAGGATGGCAGGAATTGGCAATGGTGCGGAAGCAACGC
>JBGSXT010000400.1:0-9680 GCA_041751295.1 Mariniblastus sp. | reverse complement strand
TGCATGGGAGGGAACAGAATGCCGAAATTGGGCTGCGATTGCAGTCTCGGTGCCGGATTCAGCACCCAGCCGCTGCCTATCGCCACCTATTTCTACTCGATTAGCTGAAAGTTGCCATTATTTTCGTCGGCAATTCGTTTCATCGTCCAACTCCCCTGATGGCTGCCCAGCGCAATCGTGTGGATCGGGATTTGCTGTTGCTCATACCGTCGCAGGATTTGGAAGCTGTTCATGGTCTCAAGCACCGTAAAGACATCTTGCCGGTCGTTGAATTCGCCATCGGACAGCAGAAAAACCGCGTCCGGCTTCAGCGACAGTGCCTTTTCCATCGCAGCCGCACAAAACGTCCAGTTGCCAGGCGAATTGTTGGCCAGCCATCTGAAGGCCTTCTTCTGTTGAATTTCGGTTGACGGGACTAATTCCGCCTGATCGTTCATCGCGATGAAACCGTCGTTGTAAAGCAGAACCAGGAATTTCTGTTCTTTTCTCAACTGCAAAACCGATTTTTTCAATTCACGGACAGCCTGTTTCCAGCGACCGTAATCGGCCATGCTGCCCGAACAATCGATCACAAACACAAAATTCGATCCTTGACCCTCAACCCCGAAGAACTGTGTGCTCCCTTTTTCGAGCCGTTGCGGCAAGTCGCTTTCGGAAATTTCCCCGGTTGAAATACTCTCAAACATCTCCCTGTTTGAATCACTTTCCAGCGAGGCATCCAACAACGACTCGTCCAGCACCGGCGAATTATCAAAACGATCCATAAGTTTTGGCGTTGGCATTTCGATTTCTTCGGCCAACGTTTCCATTGGCTCGGGTTGCGGCATGTCAAACGAAACAAAGTGTTCGATTTCCACCGGTTCATTGGCCGCCGCCAACAACGCGATCACAGTTCGGCCACCGTCGCTGACCGAAACAACGGCAAGAATCATGATCACTGCCAAATGAAAAATCAGGCTCGTCAACCAGCTGGGCATTCCCAGCAAGGCAAGTTGCCATTGACCTGGTTTACCATGGTCAAGACATGCGTCCCTTGCTTCCCGTGATTGATGGATTGCAAAAGCAAATGGCTCGAAAGAGGGGCGAGACAATTTACTTCGTGTTTTAGCCGATGTCACTGAAATCGGCATTTGTTTGGCTGGCACCGGGCGTAACGTCATCGCCGGTTTTTTTATCGGCTGGTCAAATTGACCAACTCCAACACCAGAGCCGCTAGTCGAGAAATTCAGAACCGCCGTTTCGAAATTGGTGTCCGTATCATATCCGGAGCGCGTCAATATCTCCGACTCTGACAGGACCGATTCGGGATCGCCGGAATCGTGTATTGTAGGTCCACCAACCTTGTTAGTCATCTGCGCCCCTTTCAGGCAAATAACATCGGATTCCGACTGGCGGCCTGCAATCGGAGAAACTTGAAGTTGTGGAAGTAATCAACGAACAAACGGCAACGTGATTATTACCCAGCTGGCGCCGAATTGCAAATCAGGAACAAAGTCGCATTAGGCTTACTCGCACCAAAGATTCGACCAGTGGTTGATGAAAAAGTCGCGTAATTCGGCAACCAAGGTTGCGTTGCATTGAAAATCAATCGGTAACCAGCGAAGTTGCCAATTATTATTTGTCTTCCGGAGCGATTCCCATTTTGGAACGATCGGGATAGCTGGGCCGGCCAGGAGCTTGATAAGCGCCCGTTTCCAAATCGTTCAACATTAACTCGATGGCCGCATCAAGTTGTGGGTCATTCCCGTTCTGCATTTTTGCCGGGTCGTCAATGACCCTGATGTCCGGGTCCACACCATGCCCTTCGATACCCCATGTGCCGTCATTTTCATAATACGCAAATGACGGAACGGTAACTCCAGCTCCGTCCAGTAAAGGCGGACTGCCTGAAATTCCGACCAGGCCTCCCCACGTCCGGGTGCCAATCAGTTTTCCCAGACCGTTTTGTCGGAACAACGCTGGAAACATGTCACCGCCGGAACCTGCCATGCCGTTAATCAACATGCACTTGGGTCCGAAGTGTGCATCTGGTGGCCACGTCCAATCACGACCGTCACGACGAGCCCAATAATTCATCACCGGTCGGTTGAGCAGTTCGATGAAACGGGTCGGAATCTGTCCCCCGCCGTTCCAGCGATCGTCAATGATCAATGCGTCTTTATTAAGCTGTCCATAAAATTGTCGCACGAGGTCGTTTTGCCCCGGAACTCCAGTGTTGACAACATAAATATAGCCAACTCTTCCGTTGGTTTTTCGATCGATGTACTGCCGATTCTTCTCGATCCAGCTGCGAAATCGCAAATTCGTATCGTCTGGCAACGGCTCGAACAGGATTCGCAGGTCCTTGTCGTCCAGAATCGCGTCATCGCTGAGCGTCAGGCTGATCGTTTGCCCGGTGGTCCCTTCCAGGTGCATGTACGGACTTTCATCAGTCTTCAAATCGGCTCCATTGATCTGCAGCAGATATTGGCCTACTTTGGCACCGGCACGTTTGAGCGTGTTGCGGGCATCGGAATCCCAGTCGGCTCCCTCATACAGTTCACCGATCCTGTAGCGATCGCCATCAATTTCAAAACGGCAACCAAGTTGTCCGACATTGGGCTCGGGACCATTTTCCCAGTTTCCGGGCTGGTAGTAGGCATGTCCGACATTCAATTCAGAAATCATTTCACTGATGACAAAATCAACATCCCGGCGGGAAACGCAGTCCTCCAGCATCTTCCCGTAGTGGTCGCCAATCGCGTCCCAATCGACGCCATGCATATTCGGATCGTAAAAGAAATCCCGTTGCAACCGCCAGGCTTCTCGAAAAATCTGCTTCCATTCTGCCCGCGGATCAACCATCGCGGTCATCCCAGTCTTGTTGATTTCGTCACTCAGCTTTTGACCGGCGTCTGCATCGATCACGTAGGATTTTTCACCCAGCATCACGATCAGCTTTTTGCCGTCTGCCGAAATTCCAAACGATGAAGCATCGGATACAACATCCTTGGCCGTCTTCTTCTCATTCTTCAGGTCAAAAATTTTAATGGCCTCCGAGCCTTCTCCGCCGCGCGAATTCTGCGTCGCAAAGATCAGATGGTTTTTGTCGTTGACGGCCAGGTCACCGTAGCTTCCAGCTCCGACCGGCAATTGGAAGGCTCGCCGCTCGACCCCATCAAATTCGATTTTGACCGGTTCGTTTTTCTTCTTATCCCTATCAATTTTTTTCCTGTCGCCAGCTTTGTCATCGTCGCTGTCAGCAGAATCGCGTGTTCCCTCGAATACGATTGCGTCGCCTCCCACGTTCGCCGTTCCGGTCATGCCGCCATCCTTAACTTCGGCAGTGACGGTAACTGTTTGACCATTCCCCTCGACTGTCAAAGACAGTTCACCGGTCGCCGGGTCGAACTTGCCGCTGGAGATTGTCATTTCGCCCATTGGACCGCTCACCGTACCGGACACTGTGCCGTCGTCGTTGAGCCGCAGAGTCATCGAAGCATGGCGAGCTTCGGCATCAAGAGTTTCGCTCTTCAAAACTATTTCCCAACTCCCGCTGATCGGATCATCGGCGGCGGATTTTGATTTCGTGTCGGAGTCGTCTTGATCATCATCTTCTTGTCCGTCACTCCCATTGTCGCCGTCGCTTGCTTCACGCTGTTTTTCAGCGGCTGCTCCCTCGGATTCGCCATTAGCATCGCCGTCTTTCTTTTTATCTTTATCCGATTTGTCTTTATCATCTCCCCACGTCTCTTCATCACTCTTGGGCAACTGGGGATGCTCGATGTCCGCCCGCAATGGAATCGCCATCAACACTTCCGTGCCAGAATAGATGAATGATGTGCCGACATCTTCATACTTTGGCGAATCGAACGAACGATTGCTCGCGAAGAAAATGTAATCTCCATCGCGATCAAATATCGGATTGCTATCGCGGAAGTAGCCGGTCGACATCTGGCGTCTTGATCCGTCATTGACGTTGTAAACCCAAATGTTGCTTGAAGGCGCTCGCGTATCGGTCGCTTTGGCGTAAGAAATCCATTGCGAATCATGGGACCAGCTCGCTTCCAGTTGTTCTGCGAACGGATCGGTGTCCACCAGTTTCAATTCGGAAGATTCAATATTTAACAGATGAAGAGCGCCGGTCTTGTCAGCAAACGTCAGGTATTTCGAATCGGGCGACCAGCTGCCCGGATAGCGGTAGCAGTTGCCCCCCTTCGTTAACTGTTTTGTTTCACCCTTTCCATCCGACTGGGCAATATACATTTCGTACTCGCCCGTTGCGTCGGAAATGTAAGCAATCCAGCGGCCATCGGGACTCCACATCGGAAATCGTTCCGCAGCCCCCGATGTTTCGGTCAGATTTCTAGCCGATCCGTTTTTAGCAGGAGCAGTCCAGATGTCGCCACGCGCCTCAAGTGCGATTCGTTTGCCGGTTGGAGAGATGTCGGCGGACTGGACGAATTTCGCAACGTCGATTTTTTTCCGGCGCAGGCTTGGCCGGTCGCCCGGTATGCTAATGTCCACGGGACTCGATTTACCCGACTGCAAGTTAAGGACGTACATCCGTGATCCGTTGGAAAATATGATTTCACCTTCACCATTTTTGCCGGGTCCAATGGCTGGCCATTTGCAATCGTTGACGGAAAAGTCAGTAATCTGTTTTCGTTCGCCGCCGGTAGTCTCGTACGACCAGATATTCAACCGATGCTCGGTGCCCGCGTCTGACAAATAATAGAGAGTCGTCCCATGCCACATTGGAATCGAGTCGGTCCCCTCGAAGTCAGTGATCTGTTTCGAAGTTTTGTCCTCCTGATTGAACAGCCAGATATCCGACGCCATACCGCCCCGATAACGCTTCCACGTGCGGTTGTCATGGCTATGGGGCGTGTAGGCCAGCCACTTGCCGTCCGGACTGATCGCCCCGTTGGCTCCATAGGGGACGGACAATGGCTGCGGCAAAGGCTTGTCCGCTGAAATCGTGAACAGTTGCAATTGCCGACCAAGTCCTGAGAAACCTGGCGTAGAAAAAAGCACGCGTTTACCATCCGGATGCCAATCACAAATCAGCTCGCCTGATGGATGATGAGTCAATCGGGTTGCGATACCGCCTTGGGAACCAATCGTATAGATATCCTGACCCCCATCGTAGTTGCCGACAAACGCGATCGTTTTTCCGTCCGGGCTGAATCGTGGAAAAATTTCTGCTCCCGCAGGACTGGCCAACGGAGATGCCAAGCCACCGTCCCGATCGATCGTCCAAAGATCATCCGCATAGGAAAAAACGATTCGGTCAGTACTGATGTCTGGAAATCGCATCATTCCGGCCGACGGTTCAATCTGTGCACGGGTCACAGCGCCCGCGCTCAAAACCAAAAAAATAGCGATCAATGAACATTTGCAAGCAATCACGGGTGTATTTCCTCGAAGCGGGATTTCAAAAATCAGGACCTGTTGAAGTGTTCAGGTTAGTTGTTAATACATCGCAATTCGACCGGTTGTTTGAGGATTTTCAGAACTTTTGCTGCTCCCGGGGCCTCTCGACTGATTGTCGCGCTCTCGGCGTCGGGCAGTTTATTGATTTTGGCGTAGCCATTAAGTTGAAAAATGCTGTTTAATGGTGATCAGCCGCGTTCGTCAGCCGGATATAATGAGTTCGCGAAATTTTCCTGTCGAGTTTATTTGAATGAATGCCCCAAAACGAAACCCAGCCGTGAAGGTCGATGCGGCTGAAAAACAGCTCAAAAAGAAATTGCCGAAACCGGAAATGGTCGACGGCAACAGTCGCATTCTGTGGGAGTACGTGATTCCAGTAATCGTCTTCCATCTGCTCATTCCGGTGGCTTTCTTCAGTTATTTTTTCTCGTGGTGGGGAGTCCTGTTTCTGCCAATCGGAAATTATCTGTTCACATCGCTGGGTATCGGCGCCGGTTACCACCGCCTGCTGACGCATACCGGTTTTGATTGCCCCAAGTGGTTCGAGTATACGCTCGCGATTCTGGGAGTCTGTAGTTTTCAGGATTCGCCCGCTCGCTGGGTCCTGGTCCATCGCGTACATCACCAACATTCCGATCACCAACCGGACCCGCACACGCCGCGCGTCAGTGCTTTCTGGGCGCATATGGGTTGGCTGTTTATCGACAACCGGGAATTGAGCACAGTCAATGCCTACGACCGATACGTTCGCGACATCATCCGCGACCCGCTTTATTTCTGGCTGCAACGGAATTTAAATTGGGTCTGGGTTTACCTGGCACATGCCGTTGCCATTTTTGCGCTAGGGCTTGGCATCGGACTGGTTGCCACCGGAACCATGGCCGGAATGTGGCAGGTCGGTCTGAAGTTTCTGATGTGGGGAGTCATCATGCGTACGATTTATACCTGGCACGTGACTTGGGGAATCAATTCGGTCGCTCACATTTGGGGCTATCGCAATTACGAGACCCGTGAAGACAGCACGAACAATTGGCTGTTTGCATTGCTCACCAACGGCGAAGGCTGGCACAATAACCATCATGCTGATCCCCGTTCAGCCCAACACGGACACAAATGGTGGGAACTGGACGTGACCTTTATCTCGCTGATGTTTTTTGAGAAGATTGGCCTGATCAAAAATCTGGTTCGTCCCAATGAAGCGGTCCTTGACCGCAAGTCAGCTGCGTAGCTGGGTTAATGTTTCAATTCCAACCTGATTTCGGCCGCAGGGGGCTGCCCAATGACTGACTGTTTAATCATTGCCCAATCCATTTGGGATGCGCAAATCTGGTACGCGATTCCATTGATCGTCGCGGTCAGCCTGGTTTACGGCGGGACAAGGCATGAACATCTGAGAGAAATTCTGATTCAGTCGTATCGCTCGGCCGTCTGGGTCGTCGGATTCATGGCGATAATTTTCGCGATTATATTCGTTGCCGGCTTTTGGAATTAGGACGCGAATAAACTTCAAGTTTTGTTACTGCATTCGCAAAATGACAAAGCATACAGCTCGGAAAATTGGGTGTTGCACTTCCAACATCACGAAATACAGCCTCCAATGTTCACTTTCAATCCTGTGTCGCCGAAACATTAGGATGCTGATATTTGCACATCAAAGCTATTTTTACAGTTCGATTCAACCAGTTATTGGCTCATAGGATCTGCTGTCAGTTTTTCCATTTCGGCCTGGTATTCGCCGAGCCGCTTGAGCGTGGCAGGAAACTTGTTGTTGCGCAGCCACGCGCTGTAGGAAATGAGTTGCTTGCTGGCAATCGCTTTTGTCCACAGCAAGCCATTTCCGCTGAAATCGACCGACCCCATTCCAAGGGGATCGATCGTTGATGAGTAGTAGACGATTTTTGATCCCTTTTCAAAGTGCAGTCCGACCGAGTCGTCCAGCGGCTCGCCGAAGGCCTTCACGGTCCAACCCAGCGCTTGCATCGCCTTACTATATTCCTGTGACACCTCTTTGAGCGAGATATTGTCGAGTTCAAGTCTGATGTGAACCTCGCCTTCGTTGTAAATCGGCGCACCCATGGCGTGAAGGATCGGCAGGTCAGCCGCCTCGATACCTTCTTGCTGTGACGGTTCGACTATAGTAGCAGGATCCGACGCTACCTGTTCCTCGGACTTCTGCCATGAACTGTCGCTGTAACTTCCTGCGCGGATGCGAACCATACCGTCGGCAAGAGGTTCCAAAGCAATCGTTACGTCACGTTGTCCCCAGTAGTAGGGCAAATAAACAAGATCCTTGTCGATAAGGCGTCCTCGTTCAAGAGGCGTCCATCCCTGCTTCTTCATGGAGTCTTCGTAGAAGGCCGTTGCTTCCGGCAAGCTTAGCGATGTGTTCGCGATCATTCGCGATTCCAGATAATCGTCCCATTCCATCAGTCCCGCATCGGCTGGAACGGGAAGAGAATGGAGTGATAACGACATTCCGTAACTAACGACAAACAGCGTAGCGTCATCCTTGTCCCGTTGAACCGTAGCTCTCAGCACCGTGCCGTTTCTTACAAACGCAAAATCCCGCCAGTCAAGTTCTTCATTTTGGCTCTGACTGAGGCGGACAACCGCCGTCCATCCTGCCTGGTGAAGTTTTCTGAGCAACTCTGTTTCAATTTGCAGCAGACTTGCCTTGACCTTGTAGATGACGCTCGTATCACCTTCATACGTGGTTTCTTTTAGATACTCATCCAGTTTTGGTGTCCTACGAATATCGTAGTTGCCACGCAAGGTGATGCTCACCGAAGTTTCAGATGGCTTTGAGTCAAACGGAGAGATGTGCAAGATGTATCCATCCTTTTGATACGGTATGGTGTACTCCGTCGCCTGGTCAGTCGCTTCCTTCCAGCCGCGTTCTCCCAGGCTGTAACGATAAAAGGACATGAGCTCTTCGAGGCCGACCGGTGCCGAGTAGGAAACCGAATTAAAGCTGTCGGCATAGGGTTTGGAACCGGGCAATTTGGGAAACAGTCGCACGTCCGCCATTGCCAGGTTTTCAGCTGTGGTTGCTGGATCGCTGGGGTCGGCACGGGATACGACAACTGGGGCATGCAAGGGACTCAAACCGAAGGCCTTGCCATCGTCCGGTCGTCCCCAAATACGCGTGCGCCCCGTGTCGGTTCCTGTCAGGAGCAAATGGGTTCCGGGAATCCAACTGACATCGCTAATCGTTGAACCTGCGGCGTCGATCACCTGCAATTTCTGCCCCGTTGCAGCGTCCAGAATATCCACAGTAATTCCCGATGCGACGGCGACGAGTCTGCCATCGTCGGTGAATCGTATTGCAGAGTTCCTGGCAGGAACGCCTCGATACTCGCCGCTCGCACGGTCATCGGCCAAATTCCAGCGCTGCAGAAATTCGTCCGCTCCGAAGACCAGTTCCTTGCCGTCAGGCGAGAGGGCCACTGCCGTTTGATATTTTTCCGATGGCCAGGTTTTGATTTTCCTGCCAGTTTGCGTATCCCAAGTGGACATGGTTTCGCCTGCGGCGATCAATACCTCGGGCGCGACATACTGCAAGTGTTTTACTTCACGGGAATCGAGCTCCATGTGGCTCTTCTTCTCCAACGTGTCAGCATCCCAAATCGTCACTTCATTATCGAAAGGAATCGTGGCGATTTCCTTTCCGTCCGGTGATATCGCAATCGCCGCCACGCTGTAGGTGCCCGTCGGTTTGGAAACGATCTCACGCCGCCCGGCAATATCAAACTTACGCAGGAGTCCGCTGGCGTTTCCCACGGCGCACCAGTCTCCGACGGGCGAGACGGCGAAGCTGAGCAGGCGTTCGTCTTCGTCAGCCATAGCTTCGATAAACTCGTGTGCTAATTCAGTGCCGTCGATGTTCCAAAGTGTCAGCTTGGTTCCGCCGAGCAAATAATGTTTGCCGTCGTTTGTGGCCGCGACGAATGAAACAAAGCCTGTCTTGTCGCTGTCTCGGTAAGCCAATAACAGCAAGGGGTCAAACGAGACGTGCTTCCAACGGGCAAATTGTTCCGGTGTCGGTTTTTCGATCGGCGGTTCGTTTGGCTTTGTCACCGCCTCGTCTCCTTTCGCCGCGGCAGGAATCGACTGATTTTCGTCGTTGTTTTGCGAGCCGTTGGAAGTTTCGCCGTGTGCCAATGGTATTTGAGGCTCGGACGATCCAATGATCGACGATTCCGTCGTGGAGTTCTGGTTGTCGGCTTGGGTTATAGTCGTAGAGCTGCTGTCGGGTGATCCGCAAC
>JBGSXT010000399.1:0-7756 GCA_041751295.1 Mariniblastus sp. | reverse complement strand
CGGCAGGGATACGGTTCCGTCCGACAATACAGTAATTTCCGGCTGGTCAAGCGCGATATCCGTGGCCGATGAAATTCGAATCACATCACCGACGAATATCTGGTAGGGGTTGGCCGACCGTTTGCGTGTCTGATAGAAAACAAATTCCAGTGAATCATCGACGCGCAGCCGGTATTCCGGCACGTGGGGAGTTCGTTCGGGCCCAACGTATTCGCCCCAGGCAAACATTTCCCAGGGAACCATTTGCGAGTCCTGAAAAGTTGCTTCGCGCCCAAGGTTGTTGGCAACGCATTCGTTGACTCCCAAAATTGACTTGACCGGGCCCGGAGACTGTTCAATGCACGGCGATCCGGCGGGCAGCAACTGACTCTGTCTTAAACGTGCGTGCCCGCAATTCTTTCCATCGCAATCGGCAGAGTCACATGAATCGCAGGAATTCTCACATTGGCAATTGCCCTCAGGCTGCGAACACGCACTGCAATTTCCTTCGTCGACATATTGCACGAGTTCGATTGATTGAGCAGGCAATTCATTGTGAACACCTGCGTGGGAATCGGAATCCGGTTGAGGCAGCTTCACGCTTTTTTCAGAATCGTTCTGTTCCTGTGTTTCTGCCATGTACGACGCTTCGAACTGCGCGGACGGTTGTCGATTGTCATCCTGACTCGCAGGTTTGACGAGTGCAATCGCCGCGACGAAAACCAGCACAGCGATCCCAATGACATCTTCGTATTTCATCGATTCATTCCCTGAATTCAAACGTTTTATTCTGATTGCTTGAGTTAAAACCAGCGATTCAAGGCTTTCTTGAACGAGGATGGTTCAGCTGCCGTGGTCTGTTTTTCATCACTCAAGTCCTCACGTGCGGCCGTGCGCAGTTCGACTGGCTCTGCCGATTGTTCGGCAAATTTCTCCGGAGAAACCCATTGAATGCGAGCTGTTTGGGGAGCCGACGGAGCATCAAGCAGTTGCTGATATTCGGCCTCAGCCCTTTGTGCCAATTCCGGTTCTCCCAATTGCTGATGCACAAAAGCAAGGTTTTCCCAAACTTTTGGCAACGGTCGAATCCTCAGGCTTTGCAGCAACAGTTTTTTGGCCAGATCAAATCGGCCAGACTTGGAAAACAGAACACCCAACTCGTTTGCACTCTTATAATTCCTGGAATCGCATTGCAATGCCGCCCCGTGGAAGACTATCGCTTTTGCGTTATCGAGCCGACTTCCTCCGACCGCACTGTTGGCGTTCATGTTATACAGCTTGCCCAGACAATAGAGTGCTTCACCGGCGACGACGGTATGCCCGCTGCAGGCGACCAGCTGTAGCTGAACAAAATCATAGTAGGCCTGCATGGCTTCCATCGGCGATATCGCCGACAGCTGCTGGCTATTCAAAATTTTCGACTGATGGTGCAGGGCAATGGTCGCGACATCAACCCGACCGTTATTTTCGGCTTGTGCATAGTAGAAATCGTCAGATTCCTTGAGAGCCAGCAGCGCGACAAACAGCCGATCAGTTGATTCACGCGTGCTCATCTGGTTGTCGATCGTCTGGGCAACCAAACGCAATGCAGCCAGAAATTCCTGTTGTGCACCAAACGTGGCACCGCGCCGGGCCAGTGATTTGCCGTATTCTATGTGATCAACGACTTTGAACTGCACACCGCGTGCAAGGTTGACGTTTTGAATTGCCTTGCTCAATGTGGGCGTGTCTGTTTTAATCGCTGCGGACTCGATTTCGCCGACTTCCGCTTCACCGTTGTGTACTTCACCATTTTCAATTTCGTTGGTTTCAAATCCAGCAATTTTGGTTCCACCGGCTACATCCAAAACGGAAGCAAACCTGTCATCCGTTTCTGGAAGGAGATTCTGATTGTCATCGTTCCAATTTGAAGGCTGTGGCAGTTTTTCCGATAGCCTGTCGATCGACTCATCGGCGATTGGACTGTCCGGTTCGTTATTTTGGTGATCAACGAATTCTTCCAGGTCCAATTCCAGGCTATTATCATTCTCTTCGATAGTTAACAGAGGAATTTCAACTTCGACCGAATCGGCGGAACGATTACTGGCGAGCGGGGCAACGGAGGCATTTTCCAGCCGCTCCATTGGTTGAGGTGCAGGAATTGCAGCGTAGTGTTTGTTTCCGCTGGCACTGTCGGGTATCGGCATTGATCTTTGTTGGGAGGTTACGGCTGTCGGCTGGGTCGTTCGATGCCGGTCGTAGACAATGAATACCAACAGCGCAACGATTACAATGCACCACTTAATGCTGACTGATTTCGCCATCATACAACACCTTTATGTTCCACCATTTCCGCTGCGACCGGATGGCCTGTTTGTGCGGGTTACTCATTGTCTATCGTCAATGACAAATGTCAGGCAGTAACGGTTTAGTCCGAACCTGTCGATTTTGCGTCCGCAATCATTGGAGCAATCGAAACATACGGAAAACTTGAACACGAAAATCAAGTGTATCGTTTCAAGTTTCTGTCGACCTGGCCGACGATTCCGCCTGATCGTCAAAGTTTGACATTTGGAAAATCAGTCGTTCGCGGTCATTTTCCGACAAAGCGGACCACGATTTCATCCGCTTGGTCGTGGTTCAGCTCGAATTCGCGATTCTGAGAATTCAGCCGCCAAGTCTTCCCGTCGGACGAACGGCGACCGGCGGTCACAATCTGACCAATCGCCAGCCCGATATCTCTGGCCCCCGCTCCAATTTCACAGATTTCAACGGTATGCCCGCTGCGCAACAGGCTGGCCTTGAACACATCCTGCTGTTCAAGTTTTTCGACGTCGGCTGGGATTTCAGACCCGTGAGGATCGGTGAGCGGGTGCCCCAATTTGTCGTCCAGATAGTCCACCGTGGCTTCGTCGCTGATATGTTCCAGCTGGTGGGCTTTCACATGGATTTCCGCCTCCGGCGTGCCGGTTCGCGTCAAATAGGTTTCCCACAAACGATGGGCTCGAACGAGTCGACCTGCTTCGCGTTGACCCTTGCCGGTCAGGCTGATCTGATCGCCCGTCTGGACCAGATAATTCTGGCGCAGTAGCGATTTGATGGCGCGCTGCATCCGCCCGCCCGAAAAAGTAAATTTTGCCAACAGGGATTTTCGTGCGATTGAATTACCGTCAGAACGCCAAACCGCTCCCAACACATCTTCCAACACTTCCTGGGGCACCGTCCGGGCCTGACGAATCCAATCAGCCAGCAGTCCGTAGCGGGGAGCGACCACGAGAACGATCAGGAAGATCATTGTCATGGTGACAACGACCGACGCGCCCGGCGAAGCACCAAACATCACAGCCGCTGCAAATCCAAGCCAGTAGCCAACGGCACCGATCACCGCGCTGACGACAATCATCCGGTTCAGCCGGTCGCACAACAGATAAGCCGTGGCGGCTGGAGTGATGATCAACGCGACCACCAGAATCACGCCAGCAACCCGCACTCCACTGACAACCACCAGCGACGTGCAAGCTGTCAACAGATAGTCGACCGCCAGTACCGGAACCCCAATCGATGCGGCCATGACAGGATCAAAACTGGTAATCTGCAATGGGCGATAAAACAGCATGATCATCGATAAAACAAACGACGCCACGATGGCGATCAACCACAGTTCGGAATTGGAAACGGCCAGTACGCTGCCGACAATAAAGTGATAGATATCGATGTGGATTAGTTCACCGACGCCACGTAACGAAATCGCAAACGCGCCGGCGGCGAAAATGCCGGTGTACATGATGCCGATCGCCGTGTCCTGTTTAATCCTCGAAACACGTGTCACGAATCCGATCATCGCCACCGTGACCACTCCCGCAAGGATCGCACCGATCAACATGCCCGCCAAATCGGCTTCTCGGCCAAACGCCAGTTTCATGATCAGGTAGCCGCCGATGACGCCAGCCAACATGCTATGTCCAATCGCGTCAGCCAGAAACGACATTCGCCGGAGAACGATGAAACAGCCGACCACGCTGCAGACAATCGCAACCAGCGTACCAACAATCAGCGGCTTGATCAGATAGCCTTGTTGCAGCTGCAGCTCCACCAGCGAATTGTAAATATTTTCAAACATACCGCGAGTTCACTGCCCACTTCCGGTTCGGTTTCTGGTTTGAGTCAACTCGGCGAATACTTTCAAATTGCCCTCATAGACTTCACACAGCAGTTGTGGATCGAGGATTCTGGCCGGTGGACCGAACCCATAGAGCCGCTGTTTCAACAGTATCAACAGATCGAAGTACTCCGCCGCAGAGGCCAGATCGTGGTGCACGACGACCAGCGTTTTGCCCCGCTCTTTCGTTTCCTGAAGCACATCCAGAATCGCCCGTTCGGTCGCTGCATCAACACCTGCAAACGGTTCGTCAAGCAGAAGAATTTCTGCATCCTGGGCCAGCGCGCGGGCGAGGAATACCCGCTGCTGCTGCCCGCCTGACAGCTGACCAATCTGACGTTTGGCGAAATCCCCCATCCGGACTTTTGCCAATGCATCGTCGGCCAATTCGTAGTCTTTGCGAGTCAAATCCTGCCACCATTTGCGATGACCGTAGCGGCCCATCGCAGCAACTTCGCGAACAGTGATCGGAAAATCCCAGTCCACTGCACCGCGTTGTGGAACGTAGGCGACTCGACCCTTGGCCCTGGATGCTTCAAGCCCGAACAGCTTCACATGACCAACATCAGGCTTGACAAATCCCAATATCGATTTGATCAGCGTCGATTTCCCGGAACCGTTGGGTCCAATGACCCCGACCAGCTTGCCTGCCGGAATTTCGACCGATACATCAAGCAACGCGGGCAGCGGACCATAGCTGACGGTCAAATTATCCACCGCGATTGCGATCGGTTCACGATTCTGGTTGTCAGCGATCATGACGAGGACTCATTGCCCATGTTCGAGGTCTCGATCATCAGAGTTTGAGCCAGATAATGGTGCGTCAAAGCGGAACGTCTCTTTGATGGACGATTCACCAACTGGCAACCAGAACGACTGCTCCGCGATCCGTGTTTCTCCGCGAAATATAACGACTTTCATCGCTTTTGAATTGTCAGCGGCAGAAAACTCAAAGTCGTCCAACGTCGCCAGATTGGCCGAAACGTACAGTTCGTTGGAACCCTGTTCAATATCCGGTATTTCGTCGATCACAACCGATTCTGATACCATCACCAAATCTTGTCGCTCAAGAATCGATTTGCCCTTCAGTTGGACCAGCAGAGAAGGGGTCATTGCATCCGGATCAGGCACGCAATCGAATGTCCGAAAAATCTCCACTCGCCATTTTCCAGTATCCAATTTCTGTTCGAGCTGGACCGGTTCCCGCCGCACGCTGTCCGCGAACGACGTATAGTATTTTGTCCCCACTAACAGAAAAACCGTCAACAGTATCGCTCCAATTACCCGCACAAGCCTATTCCTTTTTAAGTGCCTGAACGATGGTTAAAACGTTTTCCCGAATCATGCCGATGTACGTCTCGCCCGCTGACCCGGTTGACCCCATGGCGTCAGAATACAATTCGCCACCGATCGCGACACCGGCGTCCCGAGAAATGCCTTCCACCAATTGCCGGTTAATGGATGTTTCAACGAAGATAGCCTTGACTCCCGATTCGCGAATTTGCGTCACGACGTTTTGCCGCTGTTCCGGTGTGACTTCGGTAAGCTCGGCCGTGGTCCAGCCAAGCGGACTGACCGATTTAAAATTGAACGCTTCGCAGAAATAACCGAATGCATCATGGTGCGTGACCAGCAGGCGTTGATTGACTGGAATTTCATTAACCGTCTTGAGAACCCAGCCGTTGAGCAGGTTCAATTGCCGAATGTACAGTTCCTGTCGGGCTCGGTACTCGTCGGCGTGTTCCGGATCGATTTGGCAGACCGCATCGCAAATGTTATTGACGTAAATGATCGCGTTCTTCGGATTGAACCAGGCGTGTGGATCGTAAACGTATGCGCCATTGCCGGCCGTTTTTAATGGCTCGACACCTTCGACACAGGTGACGATCGGCTTGCCTGCCGATGTCGCCAGATTGTTCATCCAGTCGTGCCCTTCCAGGTTCCAGCCGTTTTCCGCGCACAGATCGGCACGTGAAACGGCCACGCCATCGTCAGCACCGACTTCGTAGGTATGTGGATCCTCCGCCGGACCCAGAACGCAAACAACTTCCCAACGATCGCCAACGATATTTTGGGCAAAATCGGCGACCTGAGTCGTTGAGCAAACCAGGACTTTTTTTGACTGATCCTGCGCGATCAATGCGGACGGCATGAAAATGCCAAAGAGCGTGATGACTGACAGCAGCCAGGCAATTTTTAAGTTTCCCGGTGATAGCATATGCTTCCCGAGTTTACCTGATATTCGCCTGACTGCGGTAATCATTTTTTTTCCATTCAAGAAGGATAATTTGAAAAACGGCCCTATTAACCGGCTTCGCTTCCGACGACCGGCATCGCGTCCGGTGACCGGCGCCGCGTTCTTTAATTGTAGCTAATGCTACAGTTTGTACAAACCGCATTTTCAAGTTGATGAATTCATGGGATAACACGGCCAGCAAGGGATGAACGATCGACAAAAAACGACGGTTCTAATATGAATTCTGCCAAGAATCGGTCTTCGGATTCGCCTGCCGGGCAGGTCCGCCAAAAACCTACCGAAGTCGATCATGCCCTGCCGGCGGTTGCCATTCTGGCTGAAGGCAAACATACCGTATTGCGTTACGTCGATCTGGAGGGCATTGATCGGACGCTGGATTACAGGGAGCTGACGAGGTCTGATCCCTACCCAATCCCCATGCCGGTCGACCGGGAAGGTTACGGTACCATCGAACATTCACACCAATATTGGGCAACGGGCTACGGAGATTGGCTAAACGTTAACGAAGCACTGAAGCGATATTGCCAGATCGACCGTCCAAAACGACTGTTTGATTTTGGTTGTGCGACGGGGAGATTCCTGCGCCATATCCTGTTGTTCAGCGACTTGGAACCATCAGGTTGTGATTTCGCCCCCGCGAATGTGGATTGGATGAAACAACATTTGCCGGAGACAATTAAAGTCATCTTGAACACGTCGGAACCAGGACTTCCGTATCCGGACCATCATTTTGATGTGGTCACAGCGTTCTCCGTGTTCACGCATATTGATGCAGACGAAGAAGCCTGGCTACTGGAACTCAGGCGGATTACACACCCGGACGGCATTTTGTATTTGACGATCCACAATCAGGCAACATGGGACAAGGTCATCGAGCGCCCGGGCAGTTTCGATCACATGTTGCACGCGAACAGCGTTGCGGGAAACATTCCTGTCACAAAGGAACTGTTTTGCAACCCGATGCCCGCTGATCGAATTGTCTTCCGCATGTCGAACGCGAATGTCTATAACTGTAGCGTCTGGTTTTCGAACGCGCATATCGAAAAAAAATGGACCCAACACTTTCACATCTTGCAGATTGCCAACAGCGCCCATACCGGCTTCCAATCACCTGTCATCCTGCGCCCCAAGAACTCGCTTTGATGCTGCTGGCATCGCGTATTTGTCGCCTGTTGTCCAAGGTTTTTTTCCTGAACGCCGTTTTTTTGGCACACGATTTTGAGCGGAAATCAAACGTTTCCTGAATATTTTCGCGGTGTTCAGCCAGACCCCTCCGCCGTTGCTCTCGATTTCATATCAACTGGATGCGTATTTCCCAACAGAGCATTTTTCGCATTCGATTGTTAAGTTTTCCCGCAATCATAAAATCGTTTCAGACCTTT
>JBGSXT010000398.1:0-5096 GCA_041751295.1 Mariniblastus sp. | reverse complement strand
CGATTCGATTCCAATCGGATTTGGGAGACCGACTGGCACAAAAATTCAACGAAACCATCGATCAGCAGTCCCAACTCGCGAGGGCTGAGCTAAACGGAATTTTCGAAAGTCAGCTCGAGAAACTGGAACGGGAAGTTGAAGCGAAAGTGTTGAACGTGGCGTCGATGTTGAAAAAAGAAATCATCGATCATCAGGCTACGATCGTCGCCGAATTGGATCGTCAAATTCCCGCCGATCCACTGGAACGTTCCATCCCGCGATGAAATCGGAACAATACGGACACAATCCTGTCCTGACTTGGAACCTATTCCGACGCAACTTTGAGCGACTTTCCGGAAAACGGACGCCGACGGTTGGGTTGGACGTGAACGTTATCGATCAGTGTCAAGACACCGGCAACCCGTTGGCACGAACTTATCGCAACCTGCTTTTCGTAGAAAGAACGAAGTGCGCCCGAAAGCGTAACCGCACCATCGCGAACCGCAACGTCCAATTGGCCAAACGCTGGAAAGTGGCGACTCTTCAGAAATGACTCAACCCGCAAACGCAAGTCGTCGTCAGGATACTCGATTCGAATCCGATCTGTCCGATACATTGCACAATCCTTTTGCCTGCACAAGGCGCTGTAATGAAAAAATCATCGTCACTGACTCGGATTTAGGGTCAAGAAGGTGCAGTTAGTCATCGGTGATCAGAAAAGCCAGCAGCCGGATTATATACCCTGAAGCCAGATTTGACTCGAATAATAACTCCAGAATGTAAAAGTTTTTCCAGCTTTCGACAGCCGCTAGCACTTTGGCCGGCTCGTCAATTTCGTTGTTCGTCCGAACAGATTTTCCACCACTGATTCTGCATTTCGTCGCCGGCTCGCTTCGCCTCCAGGAAATTGCCTGAACAAAAAAGCACTGTCGTTCATTCGATTGTTTAACGCCCTGCGCGCAACACTCAATCAAAACAAAACACAGGTTTTTTTCCGGCACCTACGAGCAGGCAAATTGTTTTATATGAAGTTTGCTTTACACGAATGCAGAATGTCGGCATACTGTCGGACCTGAACATCTCACGAACAGCGAAAAAGGCGACCGGGAATGCAACGTTTGTCGATCAGTGAGTTCTCAAGTTATCGTTGGACTTTCTTTCAGGACGTTGTCAATTACTCAGCAGCCGGAATCGGGTCGATCGGCGTTTGGCGATCGAAACTGGATGAATATGGTGCGGAAGCGGCCGCAGAACTGCTGCACGAAATGCAAATGCGAGTTTCGAGTTTGAGTTGGGCCGGAGGCTTCACGGGCAGTAACGGCTATTCGCACTCGTTTTCAGTCGAAGATGCCATTCAAGCTGTCTATCAGGCGCACATGATTGGTGCTGACAAACTGATTGTCCATCCGGGTGCGCTCAACAGTCATACCCACTCGCACGCGATGCGGCTGGTCAAATCCGGTATCGAATCAATGCTGCCAACTGCCAGAGATTTGGGCGTGCAGTTGCTCGTCGAACCGATTTTCGAGAGAAAGAATCCGTGGAGTTTCATGAACAGCCTGGAATCCTACCTGGATTTGCTGTGGTATTTCTGCCCAAGCCAGATTGGATTGGTACTGGATCTGTTTCATGTGGGCCGGTACCCGCAAATACTGTCCTCGGCCTCACGAATTGCCGATCGCATTGCATTGGTACAACTCGCCGATTGTCGGAATCTCGAAGGACATTTCGTTCGCTGCGAACTGGGGAGCGGCTGTGTGCCGATCAATGCCTGGCTGAATGTGCTGGAAGAAGCTGAATACGACGGCGATTTCGAAATAGAACTGCATGGCTGCCAGTTCGAAAACGACCACTACACTGACCTTCTGGAACGAAGCCAAAACTACATTGCCGCCTCGATTCGTGGAGTTGGTTCCAGCAGCGTCCGCTGAATTGCTGTGGCACACAATCGAGTCCAAACCGATCGTCGATATCCTGTTACCTAATCTTACAACTGATCATAGTCAATTTCGAACAATTGCTGACAATCGTTCAAGTTCCCGGAAACCAGGCCCTCTTTGAACCAGCGGACGCGTTGCTCGGAAGTGCCATGCGTATATCGTTCCGGAACCACGAATCCAGTTGACAGTTTTTGCAAAGTGTCATCTCCAATCTGATTGGCAGCAGTCATTGCTTCCGCAATGTCCCCCTCTTCGAGGACGTTGAATTTTTTTTGTGCATGGTGGGCCCAGACGCCGGCCAAATAGTCGGCCTGCAATTCCAAACGTACTGACGCCTGATTGCTGGCCCGTTCATTGCCGCTGCGACGGGCCTTTTCTACGGGCCGCATCAATCCCAAAGAGTTTTGCACATGATGGGCGACTTCGTGAGCAATCACATAAGCTTGAGCGAAATCACCGTCTGCTTTGTGACGATGTTTCAGTTCTTCAAAGAAGGTCGGGTCAATATAGACCGTTTGATCGGCTGGACAATAAAACGGTCCCATCGCTGCATTGGCTTGTCCGCACCCGGTAGCGATCGCGCCCGAAAAAATAACCAGTCGCGGAGGTCGGTACGCCTGCCCTCCTTGAATCTGATCGCGGATCAAACCGGTCCAGACACTCTCGGTATCCTTCAGCACGACTTCGATGAACTCACGGGTTTCGTCGTCTTCGCCGGGAGCCTGTTGCTGGCCCTGTTGTTGTGGACCGGCATTACCAACCGCGTCCAGCAATGGTTTTGGATCAACCCCAAACAGCATCGCGATCACCGCGATTATCAAGATCAACAGACCTCCACCGCCCACTAGACCAGCTGTCGGCACGCCGCGCCGGTCCTCTACATTTTCGCTTCTTTCGCGGCCCTTCCAACGCATTGTCAACACCTTTCAAATAATTGAAATCAAACCTTTGAATTGTGCTGACCGGATTGCAACCACGCAACGGGTCTGCGGCCCGATCGACGGAGTAAGTCATGATTCGGACTTACGCCCATTCGCCGATTTCCGATACAAAATCTATACCGCTGACAAAGGATGACGGGCATTCCGCTTCGATGATATTGCTTTTTTTCCGGAACGGAGTTGCGATTTAGGCACGGCCCCGCGACAGTCAGCATCACGGCGGTCGAAACTGCTTTTGCCAGAACTTCGTCCGGATGAGCTCCGGTTGCCGTTGCGAGCTGGCCGGCGGTTTTGCGACCGTTTGGTATCGGAGGACGGATTGCCAGCTTTCAACAACTCGGGGTTCTCAATGCGGATGCGATACCCGATCAGACCTTCGATCGCCCGCAATTTGTCCAGTTCGTCCGATTTGCAGAAGGAAATGGCGATGCCATTATTTCCCGCCCGGCCAGTTCGACCAATGCGATGCACGTAGCTTTCCGCTTCATCGGGCATGTCGAAATTGATAACGTGGGTCACGCCATCGATATCGATGCCCCGGGCTGCCACGTCCGTTGCAACCAGGACCCCAACCCGTTTCTGTCGAAAGGACACGAGGGCCCGTTGCCTGGCGTTTTGAGCCTTGTTGCCGTGAATTGCGACCGAGCGAATGCCACGCTTGTCGAGTTTATTTGACAATGCATTGGCACCATGTTTGGTACGGGTGAATACGATCACACTCTCAAATTCTGCCTTGGACAGCATCGCATGCAGCACGTCAACTTTCGTACTATTTTCGACCAGCGTGATTGACTGCTCGATGAGTCCAACGTTATCCGACTTGGGAGTGATGTTGACTGAAACAGGATCGACCAGCATCCGCTCTGACAATTTCCGGATTTTTGGGGGCATTGTCGCGGAAAAAAACAGCGACTGCCGTTCTTCGGGAACAACATCAAGAATTCTTGTCAAATCGGGCAGGAACCCCATGTCGAGCATCCGATCAGCTTCATCGAGCACAAGGACTTCGATGGCACTCAGGTCGACGAGTCGCTGGTTCAGCAAATCGAGCAATCTGCCAGGCGTTGCAATCACAACGTGCGTTCCGCGCCGCAGAGAATCCACCTGATCATTCTGTCGGACTCCGCCATAAACGAGCGTCTTTCGAAACTGAATGTATCTGCCATAGACTTCAAAGCTGTTGCTGATCTGGATCGCCAATTCGCGGGTCGGGACCAGGACCAGGGCCACCGGTTTTTTCGGCGGTCGTCGACGGTGTTGCAGGAGGTTGAGAATGGGCAGCGCGAAAGCTGCAGTTTTTCCAGTCCCGGTTTCAGCGGAACCAAGAATGTCGCGACCTTGGATCGCCGGCGGTATGGCCTGCGCCTGGATCGGAGTGGGAATTTCGTATTGCTGTTCGGCTAACGCACGTTTCAGCGATGCGCACAAATCAATCGATTCAAAGTTTTTCAAAAGTTACTCTTTCATGTTATTCGGAAAATTAAAGCCCGAACTTGGTGTTCAGGCAGCTGGAATTCGATCACCGCAAGACTAATCAGTCCACTTGGAACGAATATTAGCCGTCTTTCTTTAACTCCAAACAAACAGAAGCTTCAGGGAATTCATGTCGACCAAAAAGACACCAGCAACTTTTCAACCAGCGTATTGAAACCCAATTGCCAGCAACAGTCGCAGAAAACGTTCCTGCCAAGCCGAGAAGCCAAAAATCCAGTTCGGCGATTAATCCAGCCTGTCGCAATCAGCGACCCCGACAAAAAGTCGACTTTTCTGTTATGTTTCGACTTTTAAGCAGTTCTGGAGAACTTAGATAACTTTTTGACCCGAAAGACCCCCGAAGCCTACTTCGTTTTCGATAATTTACAAGGTCAACTTGCCGATTTCGGCGAATTAGCCGACCAAAAGTTGGGTCTGAAAATGATTTCGGGCCATTACTGTCGTGCTAGAATTCATTTGGGCACTTGTTGAACTGTCAATTCCCGTATTCGCCTTCCCGACTCATGCCGTCCATTTCCTGGCTTATCGCGAAACGCCAAATCGCAGCGATGACAGTTTTTTTGTTTCTGTTCGCAGTCGTTGTTACCATTCTGTTTGAGAAGGATCGACAGCAGGAATGGCGGTTGCGTCAGGAACAGTCCAATCATCGATTGCAGCTTGGATTTGAAATGATTTCCCGCGACTTGCAGCGTGTCCGATCGGACATTTTATTCGTTGCCAACCAGAGTTTTGTCAGAAAGTT
>JBGSXT010000397.1:0-9899 GCA_041751295.1 Mariniblastus sp. | reverse complement strand
CCTGGATACATGCAATAACGACATTGGATCGGATGGCGATGACTGGACGGCCGGCAACGGGTTTTCGGACTCGGAATCGGGTACGGGCGATTGTGAAGAAGACAATGATTTGATTTCTGATCCCGTACAGCAAATCGACCTGCTGCTCGCTGCACTGGGAAAAGAGTCGTCTGAACCAACGTCTGTGGAAGTCGATCGCCATCCAGCCCGAACCGCGCACCGTGCCATGTCGCGCGAAATCCACAAGGAAGATGCCGACACGTTGTTTGAAGACGACGAAATGCGCGCAGCATTTCTGGATGATGCCACCCGCTGTCTGGATTTGATGGAAAAATCCAGTCTATCCATTGAACAGAATCCGACCGATACCGATGCGATTCATCAATTCTGTCGGGAACTTCATACTCTCAAAGGGGCCTCTGCCAGCGTCGGGCTCGCTGATTTGGCGACTTTTATCCACAAAGTTGAATCGACTTTGGAACGGAACTCTGGCGAAGCGACTGAACAATCGGTCGAAACGATGTTGAGCGCGGTTGACCGAGTCCGTGGTGTGATTGCCAGATTCAGTGCCCCATTCAAAAAGGGGGACAGCGATTCAGCGGTCGCGGCGGCGGCGTCGGGCAGTCAATCGGCACCACTGACACTTGTGAATCATTCAATCGGGGATGAATCCCTGATTCGTATCCGAGCCACGAAACTCGATCGCTTGATGGACATGTTGGCAGAATTGGTGGTACTGCGAAACCGGCGTGAAAGCCACATCGCCGAATTCAGTGAATTCAACGAGGAGCTGTCTCGCTGTTCATCACGTTTAAGCTTCTGCCAGGACAGTCATGGTTTTCTGGCAGCGTCCCAGCCTGACAACTTCAATCATGTCAACGTGATCAGTGGATCCAATACACTTTCGGAAATCGCCCGAGACATCTCGGTCGTTTCCACCGGCATTCGCGATTTGCAAAAGCCGGTCAGCACGGACAACCTGGCCATCTCGCATTTCATCCGGGACTTTCGTCAGGAACTGATGCAGCTGCGGCGCGTGCCGATTGCCGGACTGTTTCATCGATTGCAGCGGGCAGCACGCGATGCAGCAAAAAAAGAAGGCAAAACACTCCAACTCGCATACGTGGGCGAGGAAGCCGGTTTGGAACAGGAACTGCAGGAAAAGTTGTACGAACCATTGCTGCACATCATCCGCAACGCGGTCAGCCACGGAATTGAAGCTGAAGGCGAACGACAAAAGGCTGGCAAAAACCGGGTTGGTTCAATTGTGCTGGAAGCGCAGAGCAACTCCCAGCTGCTGGCAATAGAAATCCGGGACGACGGTGCTGGGCTGGATTACGATGCCATTCGACGGCGCGCCGTGGAAAAGGGACTGATGGCCGCGAATCAACAGTTGTCCAATCAGGAACTGGGTCGGATGATTTTCCATCCAGGTTTCTCCACCTGTCAGCAAACCACCGAAATCTCCGGTCGTGGAGTCGGAATGGATATCGTTGCCAATGTCCTGGAACAGATTCGAGGCCGGATTGAAATCGACTCAGTGCGCGGCCAGGGCACAACGATGCGGCTGACCATTCCATTGCGATCTGCGATTGAACATGTGATGGTCTTCCGCACATCCGGCCAGCTGTTTGCCTTGCCGATGCAATTCGTTTCGGCAGCCAAAAAATCGGCGGATTGCCGAGAGGACATCGCAACAACAACTTTGGCTGCTTTGCTGTCATTGCCGAAAAAAGCCGAACCGACCGGACAGGCAGTGCTGATTTTGACCGGCAATCGCCAGCTGGATGGCTCTCGATTGACCAGCAAAAAACCGGCTGCTGACCGCGAAAGAATTGGCATGTCGGTCGACGAAATCATCGGACCGGAAGAGGTCGTGGTCCGCAGTCTGCCCGCGCCGCTGAACAGCCATCCGTTGTTTTGCGGACTCACGCTTTCCGGTGCCGGTGAAACGGTAATGCTGTTGGACGGACGCAAACTGGTTGAATTCTTCGAGCAGTTCCGCAGCGTGTCTCATCGGCAACAGAATGTGGACTCAAACCGCGATTCGCTGCGAAGGAAACAGGTGCTGGTCGTCGACGATTCACTGAGTGCCCGACGATCGCTGATCAAAAAACTGAATCAGCTGG
The DNA here is from genome assembly GCA_041751295.1 of Mariniblastus sp. Taxonomy (GTDB): domain Bacteria; phylum Planctomycetota; class Planctomycetia; order Pirellulales; family Pirellulaceae; genus Mariniblastus. The sequence goes on along the minus strand of JBGSXT010000397.1, from coordinate 7,770 downwards.
GCTTCAGTACAGTCGAAGCCGGCGACGGAATCGAAGCGCTCGAATTGCTGCGACAGAAACAGTTCGACCTGGTGATCACGGACCTCGACATGCCGCGATTGGGCGGTTTGGAAATGCTATCCGATTTGCAGCAGCGCCGTCGCGGCCAACGCCTGCAAACGCCGGTGATCGTGGTCAGCAGTCGCAGCGAACAGGACTTCAGGCAGCGCTGTATCGACGGCGGTGCCGTCGAATATTTGATTAAACCAGTCAATGACAATTCACTGCAGCAAGTGTTGAGTGAACTGGAATTGATTAACAATGACTGTAACTCCGAGGAGCTTGGACCATGAGCGAAAAAACCGTTTTGTTGATTGACGATAGCGCCACCATTCGCCGTCTAGTTGACAGCGAACTAAGCGCGGCTGGATATCGGGTCCTGCTGGCGCCGACCGCCGAAGAAGGATTGGAACAGGCCGTCAGTGAACGACCGGACTTGATTATCCTCGATCATCAGTTGCCCGGAACGACCGGCTATGAGGTCTGTTGCCAGTTGTTGGCCGATCCAACGACCGCCAAAATTCCGGTGGTCGCCAGTTCGACATTGCGGAAAAAAGCATACAGCGAATATGTCGATTGCGACAACGTGGTTGACATGTTGCCGAAACCCTATTCCGCAGAAGTTTTGATCGCGACCATCGAAAGTGCCATCGATACAGCGGCGATGGTGGTTCAGTCGCAATCCAGTGGTTCGGCAATGCCCGAAGTGATCAACGCATTGGGCGAGTCCGACCTCACCGGAACGTTCGAATGCTTCTCATTGCGCGAAGTCATTGACCTGATCAACAACGGAAAGAAATCGGGCGTCTTGGAATTCGTGACGCAGGGATTTCGGGTCTACGTCTATACCGACGGTGGTCGCATCCAGGCCGTCACGGCATCCGGGATCAACCCCGATCTGATCGCGGCATCAATGCCGGACAACCTTGCGGAAATGGCTCCCGTCGTCAAGTTTACAGTAACCGGAAAACGGGGTGCCCAGGTTGATGGGTTGGTCGAGTTGCTCGATAACAAGGTTCTCGATCCACGTCTGCTTCGTCGGTTGTTGCGTATTCAAGCGGCAACGTTGCTGAAGATGTGTTTTGACGCCAAGCCCATTTCATTCCGATTCGATCGAAACCAAGCGGCCCCGTCGCTGTTTCAAAGACTGCCGCTGGACATCAGCCTGGTCGCGTTGCTAGTGGAAGGCGCTGTGAACTGTGATCAGGAATTGCTGCCGGAACTGATGGACAATGTCGGCTTCGTCCGAAAAGCCATTCGCGGCCAAAGTCTGGATCGCGCTGGATTGTCCAGCAAACACATGCAACTGATGAAGTTTGTCGCTGAACCGGCAACCGTGCAACAGATCGGAAAGCAGTTGCAATGGGACGAAGATGAAACGGTCAGGGTTCTGCATGGTTTCGAAATGGCAGACCTGGTTGAACAGACTTCCGTTCACAACCGGACCATCATTTATTGTGTCAGCCCGGACGCAACATTCAAACAGAAAATCAGTGCCCTGTTCAGCGATCGAGGCAAAGATGTCCTTTTCACGGCAGTCAGCGACATGCTGGCGTTAGGATTGCTGTTGCGTCGCCAGCGGCCGGAAGTTGTTCTGGTCGATATCCCCGACAATACCAGTCCAGACCGATTCCATTCGTTAAAACTGAGCAAAGGCAAGGAACTCGCAGACGTAACGATGGTCGCCGCCTGCAGTGATCTACAGAAATTCGACCATCAGCAATTGGCCTCGCACGGCTTCGATTTTGCGCTTTCGAGAAATGCCGACGCTAATGAATTTCTTGACCGTTTGCTCGGCAAAAGAACAGCAACAGTTCCCCCGGTTTCAACGGACGGGCGATTGTTGGAATGTTCGGTTACTGTTGGTTAAAAAAATATGCGTTCTCGCTGAAAAAGGGTAAGTCAGATGGTAGCGATTGAAAACGATGGAAATCGGAGCGAACAAAAGCGCCCACCGTTTTTGCAGGTCACGAGTTGTAATGGACTCGTTTCAGAATATGTACTGAAAGAGGGCGAAAGCGTTTTCGCCGGTTCAGGTTCGGCCTGTCGAATACTGTTGGACGATGGAAACATTGCCCAATTTCACTGCATGTTCAACTTGAATGAAGGTCGCCTGTGGGCCCAGGACTGCGGCACTGGTGGCGAAACGTCGGTCAATGGAACGCCCCTGACTGCCGAAATTGTTCTGGCAGATGGCGATCAGATTGCGATTGGCGGTCACACCATCGTGCCCGTTCTAAAAATCCAACCGGCACCGAACTGCGTCGGGACGACGAGTGCGGCAGCAGAACACAATGTGTCGACGTCCGTTGAAATTCCGAACGAGGAAAATGTTTTAAATTCATGTGACGCCTGTTTGGAACCAGATTGGCCCGATGATTCGGCGGCAACGGAAACTGAGCGGTTTGAGGACAGATGGTCTGATCCACTGCCAGAGGAAGCGACCGATTCGGCATGTTCACTGGAGCTGGAATTGTTGCGATCGGAAGTTGAATATCTGCAGAGCGAGCTGGCTTTGCGGGACGCCCGCGCGGAAGAGCCGCACGTTACTGTTGGCACGCAATCGCAGCCACTAGTCGCAATCCATGAAAATGAAGTCCTGCGGCTGGTCAACCGATTGGAAGAATTGTTGGCTGAATTGCAGACATCGGACGAGCGGGTTCGCCACCTCGATGACCTGTTGCGAGCGTCTGATGAAGCCAACCAGGCGGAGCAGGAAGAACGTCGCCAACTGGAATCATGGTTGAACGAGATCGAAAGTCGGGTTTCGCAGCGTGAAGCGGACATGGAAGCGGATGCGGAAAAACTGCGACTGCGTTGTGAATCCTCCGATCGGCAGCGGTTGCAAGCCGAGGCGCAAATTCGAAAGCTGGTCTCCGTCGGTTCGAAACAATCCTCGGATTCTGTCGCAGACGCCAGACAAACCAGCCAGCTTCAGGTTCAACTGGAACAACAGAACCGTGCCTTGGAAACGACTCAGCAGGAAAATGAAGCATTGAAGAATCAGCTACAGCAATTGCGGCTGCGGGACAACACGGAAGGTATGGCCGCCCTCGAACAAAAACTGGTGGGCATGGAACTCGAAACGTCTCGGGAGCGGGCTGAAATCGCCCGCCAGCGTTCGGAATTTGAGAATCTGCGCAGTGAGTTTGAGCGCAAGCTCCAGCAAAAAGCTGAACCTTGCGCCGATGAATCCCGCATTGCCGCCATGAGGCAACACTTGAGGGAAATTCATGAAGAAGAAAAATCAAAGGAGAAGGAACGAAGACACAATTCGTTAAGCGGAAGAATTTCAAGATTGCTGAATCGGGTTTGAAAAGGCGAGTGTCAGGCATCGGTTTAGCTGAAGGCATGGGTTTAACTGTAGAACGAATTGCCAATTCGTCCGCCTTATCACCAGAACGAATTGGCAATTCGTCCTGCAGGTATATTTGCATTTGCCGCTCGCCAAACCTAGATCGGGAAGAAACCAGGATGAGTGCGACGTTCGTTGAAACTGAAATAGCCGAGGTGTGCCTCGCCGGTCCAAAAGCGGTCAGCGATTTGACGGAATCGATGCAATCGCTGGATCGCTCGTTAGCTGAATTGCGAACAGGCCGGCGATTGGAACAGGTGGCCGCCGGCATTGAGACGTTTCTGTTGAGTCAGATCACACGGATTGAAGCATCGCTAGAACAGTGTCAAGCTTCGATTGGCCAGAATCAGATCGTTCAGCGGGTCCTCGCCGACTTTGAAAAACAGAAAATCGAATGGGAGGAACAGCGACAACTCGAATCCAAACGACTGTTTGAAGCGGGGGAAAAACTGATTCGTGGCTGGGAGCAATTGGAATCTGATCGGCAGGAATGGCTGGCCAAACTGGAAGCCGAAAATATTTCGGCCAAATTGGGTAAATAGTCAACCGGTTCCCGGAGTAACTACAGTCATGTTCGCAGGTCAGGCAATTGTTTTAGATACTGGATATTCGCGGAAAACGATCAGTCGTTCACGCGGCATCGATGACCAACTGACGGATCAACTGCTCAAACTCGCACCTCCACCGGCGGTATTGGTAAGCCATCTGAAAGGATGCCTGGAAATAACTCGATTGACCTCAGACCGCATCGTGCTATCTAGAACGGTTTTTGCCCGGCGACAAACGGAGGAGGAGATTGAGCAGGGAACGCTCAGCAGGTTTGTGGTTGTCAATCGACAGCAATTGGCCGTTTTCCACGACAACCCCGCAATGCTTGCGTTCCATTTGCAATCCGAAGGGCTGCTTCATTTTCATGGGAATTTGAAAGCGAACCTGGATGAAATCCGATTGCCCGAGAAAAGAATTTCCAATTTAGGCAGCAGTTGTCATCCAGTCCTGTCGTCCGAATCAGCGCGCATTCTGCGGGCGATCGAAATTCACAGCAGAGCGGCGATTATCGGTGTACCCAACGCGTTGGCTTTTTTGGCAGGACTGTTTTCCCATTTTCCACAGGAACGCCGGATGGCAACCAGTTTTTCAATTGGGACGATGTTTTCGGAGTCCAGGCCATTTGAGTTATTGGTGTATCCGGGATACAACGACCGAATCAAACGAAAACTGGTAAATTCACAGATTCGAACCATTTCTGGCTGCGGAGCAACCGTTTTGCCCACCTGAAATTGGATGAATGCTCTTTGTTTTGGCCAAAAATAGCATCAAAAAAATCAAAATTCTGGGGTTTTTGGCGAAACTTGGTGCCCCTGATGTGTTTAACACCACAAGATGCGTCATTTTTTGCTTGGCAGCTGACTTAAACCCAGGCAGAAAAAAACTGAATTCACAGGAGCAAAAACAATGAAGTCATATTTTTTGTCGACAATGATGGTGGCAGGATTTACCCTTTGCATGGCTGATTTCACGTCGGCCCAACCAGGTGGTCCAGGCGGCCTAGGATCCGCTGGCGGGTTCGGCGGCGGTGGCGGTGAAGGTCGAGGGCAGGATATGCTCGGCCTGTTGCGGATGGAGTCCATCCAAGGCGAAATCGAATTGGTGGACGATCAGAGAGAAGAAATTGAGGCGCTGCAGGAGGAATTGTGGAACGAAATGCGGGAACGCATGTCGTCCGTACGGGACCTTGAGCCCGAAGAACGCCGAATACGATTTGCCGAATTGCGCACCGAAATGGAAGCTCAAAGGGAGCAATATCAAGAAAGAATTGAAGCGGTACTGCTTCCCCAACAGTTGAAGCGATTGAAAGAGCTGCAAGTTCAAAGTGCTACCCGTCGCAGTGGCCAAGGGTCGTTAGGCATCCTGCAGAATGAAGCCATTCTCGAAGAGTTGGGCATTGACGCCGAAAAACGTAAAGAATTGGAAGCCAAAGCAGAAGAAGTATTGGCCAAACTCCAGACTCAAATCAGGAAAATGAAAGCCGATGCGGAAGAAGAAATTTTGTCAGTTCTTTCGTCCGAACAGCGAAAAAAGTTTCGCGAAAAAGTTGGTGAGTCATTCGAATTCGACAGGGATGGCGAATCCGGTTTTGGTGGTCGAGGTGGACGGGGCGGTGGCCCAGAGGGACGTGGCGGCCGTGGTGGCGGCCGGCCCGACACCGATACGGACACGAAATAATCAAGCCAGTTGGATTAACCGTAGACAACTATAGACGAACAGAGAGGGTTCGGTCGAAAAACCGGGCCCTTTTTGTTTATGGGTTTTATTAATGGTGATAATCGAAACTTCATCCGGATTTGCGAGTTTGATATTTAGTAGGGATGGTTTTCTGGCAATTTAACTTGGCCAGATTCATTCAAATGATTCGGAAGAAACGCATTGCTGCACTTTGGCGCATCTCACCTCAACTCGGCGATGCGTTTCTTCCGGTACATCGGTAAAATCTGAATCTTTGGGACCGGCGGATAATCAGGTATAGAACCAAATGAACCTTGCTGAAATTCTATTGCGACGAGGAATGATTGACGAAAACCAGCTCCGTCAATCGCAGGAATCGGACAGCGATTTTCTGGACTGGCTGTTGAAGCATCCAACCATCGATTCGGACAAGGCGCTACGAGTGGCGGCGGAAGAATTGGGCGTCGAATTTATCGATCTGCGCGAATCGGAAGTCGATTTGAGTCTGCTCGACAATTTCCCGCAAAAACTGATCTATCGCGAAATCCTGTTTCCGATCGCGCGTCACAACGGCTCGATTCGTATTGCAACCTCCAATCCGTTCGACTTCTATCCGTTGGATGAGATTGCAGCCGCGACTGGATTGCACGTCGAACCGGTACTGGCCGACCGAATTGAAATCTCCAAGCTGATTAAAAAGCACCTCGGCGTCGGCGGTGAAACGATCGACGATCTGATTTTCCAGAAATCGGCCCAAGGCGTCGAATTACTAGAGGAAATTGAAACCGATGGCAGCGAACTTTCGGAAATGGCTCAGGAAGCCAGCGTCGTTCGACTGGTTAACGAAATATTGCTAGAGGCAATCGAAACGCGGACTAGTGACGTTCACATCGAGTCCCAGAACGATGGAATCGTCATCCGATACCGGATTGACGGCATTTTGCATACGCAGCCGATCCCGCCTGAAATCAACCATTTTCGCGCTGCCATCATCAGCCGTCTGAAGATCATGGCCAAGTTGAATATTGCTGAAAAACGGTTGCCTCAGGATGGCCGGATCAAGTTGAAAATCAGGGGCCGTGAGGTCGATGTGCGGGTGTCCGTAATTCCTATGATTCACGGCGAAGGTCTGGTCATGCGTATCCTGGACAAAGGTGCCATGAAATTTGACCTGCTGAATCTGGGGATGTCACAAAAAACGTACGATGCCTTCAGCAAACTCATCCGCCAGCCACACGGAATCGTCCTGGTGACCGGTCCGACAGGCTCTGGCAAGACCACTACACTTTACAGTTCCCTGATTGAAATCAACGACGCATCAACAAAAATCATTACGACCGAAGATCCCGTTGAGTATCAACTGGATGGTATCAATCAGATTCAGGTCCATCCAAAAATCGGTTTAACGTTTGCCCATTCGCTCCGCAGTATTCTGCGGCATGACCCGGACGTCGTACTGATCGGAGAAATTCGAGACCTGGAAACGGCGGAAAACGCCATTCAGGCTTCGCTGACGGGTCACCTTGTGTTCAGCACCTTGCACACCAATGACGCAGCCGGGGCCTATACCCGAATGGTCGATATGGGCGTGGAACCGTTTCTGGTTGCCAGCACCGTGGAAGCTGTGATGGCCCAGCGTCTGGTTCGCAGATTGTGTGGGAATTGTAAACGACCGATACATCTGAAGAACGTTGACGTGCCGGACGATTTTCCGCTTGAGCTGGCTCAGGGCCAGACAATTTTCGAACCGGTTGGATGCCGTGAATGTCGTGATGTCGGTTATCGAGGACGCTTGGGTGTTTACGAATTGTTGACGACGACTGACAGGATTCGTCAATTGGCCCATGACGGGTCAAGTACCTGGGAACTGAAAAAAGCCGCGAAAGAGGAAGGGATGGAAACATTGCGGGAAGACGGCTGGTTGAAAGTCATCGCCGGTGAAACATCCATTCCGGAAATCGTGCGCATCACGAAAGGAGATCGGATCGTCCGCTGATTCCTGAACGATGGCTGATTTCACCTACATTGCGAGAGACTCTGCTGGACAACGAATCACCGGTTCGATGTCTGCCGCGACCGAACGGGATGTCATCAATTTTCTGACGGGCAAATCACTCTTTCCAGTCGCCGTCGAACCTGAAAAACAGGTC